>JBGSUZ010000381.1:0-3242 GCA_041753235.1 Acidaminobacteraceae bacterium | reverse complement strand
ACCGTCAGATGGTGGACAGAATGAGGCGTTAACAACATCATAGGATTGCGGAGATGGACCTTCATAAATCAGTTGTGTTTTATAGTTAGTACGTTCTTCACTAAAATGCTTCTCACTTAATTGGTTTGAGCAACCGCTTACTAACGGAACGATTATCGCTACACATAGAGATAAAATGACAGCTCTTTTGTTTTTCACACTAAATCTCCTTAAAATAATATATTTTCTCAAAATTCCACAACTCTATCCAAACTACAAATGCCTCGCATCTGACAGTTGATTTGAAATGGCATACATTCTGCCAAAATTCAAGTAAGTCGTACTCAATGTCGATATGATCCATGACAAAAATACCCCAATAATCGGAATCCAGCTGACCGCTCCACTTACTAAACCGAACAATAGTCCAACAACTGATCCAACAAAAATTAGGATTAAGTCACTGCCAATTGTTTTTAAAAATACATCAGGGATCGCAAGTATTCCAGCTCTTAACGCTTCTAAAAGTGTCACGTACTCATCGTAAAGGTAAATAATCGCAGCATACATCGCAGGAATTGACATAAGATATAAAATCAACCAACTCATAAAAATAGTAAATACAAAATCTAGGCTAAACAATTTACTGATATCAAACTTTGTCACATCCTGAACGTTTTCAAAGCCCAAAGTCGTATATATATAACCAAAAACAAGTAACAAGAAAACGGCATACAGACATGTAAACAAAATACAAAGTTTGAGTCCTCTGAAAAAGCTCTGTAAGTCAAATAGTTCACTCCATGTAAACAGTTCCCCTTCAACTAAAAATTTAATTAATCGCATCATACATGATAAAAGAAACGCACTAATAAACAAGTAAACTAACAATCCAACAACGACCAATAAGGGTAAACTCCATGCTGTTTTACCTAAAAACATTGTAAATGGTATAACTGTGCACATACTTATTGCTGATACAATTGATAAAATCAACAACTCTTTAGTATGCCTTACGCCTTCTTTTAACCCATCCATTAAATACATAATAATCCATCTCCTTAGAATATATAATTTATTTTATAGTACAACATCCTATTAAAGTGTCTGAAATTATTAACGAATTCCACTAGTGATAAGATTTTGACCAACAAAAAAACCGATTTGCTTTCTTGGACAACAAACACAGCCTATTTGAAATACAATAAACTGTACATGGTCTAAGATTCTAGCAAATCGGTTTATCTCTAAGCTTTACACAATAGATAACACATAAGCGTTATCTATTCTATAATCTTGATCATCAAACCTTACTATTAAAAATCTTCATACGCAATAATGAAAGTTATACTACACTTACATATTAATCTATTTACAACTCATTGACAAGCTGATATTGGTGAATTATAGAATATATTCAACTAAGAACGTAAAAATTAGGGTTCTCGTGATTATAAGCCCGTAGCTTGTAAGATGATGATTATTATTATAACTTCTCCAATTTGATGACAGCTTGAATACAAGGGTCAGTTGAAAGGTCAGTGGTCTCAAACTTATCAAACTTGTAGTCTATCGGATAATCCGGATATCTGCCTAAAATACCACTGTTCGGAAGACAGAACAACATGGGGTCATTCCCTATGCCGTCCCCGCCCGTTCTCTCCCAACTAGTGTGGCAAAACGCGAGTCCTTGCAGAAAACACTAAACCCTTCCGATGCTGAATACACAGATGGACTTGTCAAGCCATAGACTTTTCCTATAAACCCAACCGAGTTTTTTGGTAATAATTCTTCCTTTGACTTGATATAAATATCAAACGCTTCAGTTCTTTTGTCATAATCAATCCTCCAGTTGAGACTTTACTTTGCATTTGTTACTTGCTCTCGTCAGGCAAATACGCCCCTACCTCTTCCCAGTCTATCATCAAATTATACCGCTTAGTCTTAAAACACAGTACACAGAAATCAGGGTCATCTGGCCCAGAAAAATGATTTTCAAGCCCCTCATACCACATTTCAGCCTTAACCGTAGTGTCTGTAATACATTCTATTGTCCCAACCAAAGTGATGTTATAATCGGTACCGCTATAATTCACACTGGCCCGATTGTTTGCCTTGATTCGATGTACCTTGTTGCTATTAATGCCCGTGCAAAATGTAACCCACTCAATACCCTTTGTTTTTGAAGTCGAAATGGTTGAAATAGTCGGAAATCCGTCAGCGTCTATTAAGCCTAAACTGCAGTAGCTTAACGCGCCGGTTCTTTCAGATATAATGCGTGATGCTTTTTCAACGATGTTCATGTTCATACCACCTCACCTTTTACCATTCAATTTCTGGCTCATCCAATTCCAAACGCATGTCGTTTGGGTGCGCACCATAGCTTCTTGCCGCTTCCTCTATTTGAAGTTTTAAAGCTTTGTACTTAGGCGCAGAAAGCTCAGTTAGCCGTTTAACTGTTTTAGAAATATTCTTAAGACGCTCATCCGGCTGAAGTTTCATGAACTCCACATCTTGAATGTCTATATTTTGAATTGTGTAATTCTCAAACCAAGTATAATCTTTAATCATCATATTCATAATTCTAGACATGGTTTTAGGCTCCAAATGCGTCTGCATGCATTCGTAAACCAAAGCCTGAAAGAGCCTTATCTGCTCTAAGTTTTGCAAAATCGTTTAATGCCATAAGAATAAACAACATTTCTGGCACCAACCTTATTCGATTTGTTTATTACTACTCAGTAGCTATGGCATATTTACTGAGAGCACTTCTAAGTTTCTCACGTTCTCTACTTCCATTAGTTGGTAGTCTTAGAAACGGCACTTCATATTTATTTAGTATGGAGTCTTTTAACATATCACGTCTCTTTTGATCAGGATTGTTCTCATGAAAGGCAAAACCATCTACTTCAACCACAAGCGCACAAGATTTATCTTGCTTAAAATATATTACAAAATCTAGCGATGCCCTATTATTAATGTATTTGAGTTCATCTTCCGTGAGCAAGTCCACTGATTTTAACAAATTTCTAAGTAACATTCCATGCACATAAGTAAATCTATCATTTTGCAGTTCTGATAATACTTCCTCCAGTAATATGCGTAAAGCTTCTTCTGATTTATATCCTAAGTTCCCGAAATCTATAACGAGGGTGGCTCCACCCCTAATGCCAAGTAAAGTTGTTCTTGCTTCTTTGTCATTTCCCCAAACAGTCTTCCATGCTCTGGTGATTCAAATAGCTCAATCACATCTAATTCATCGA
>JBGSUZ010000380.1:0-6437 GCA_041753235.1 Acidaminobacteraceae bacterium | reverse complement strand
CAGCAGCATGGGCAATTGGTGTAACATTAGGTATTTATGCATCCGGCAGTATCAGCGGTGCGCATTTGAACCCAGCGGTAACTTTGGCACTTGCAGTTTCAGGCCAGTTTGATTGGGCACTCGTTCCATTATACATAGCAGCACAATTTGCTGGTGCTATGATCGGTGCAGTTATGGTATATTTAGCTTACAAACCTCACTTTGCAGCAACAGCAGACAAAGGTGCTAAACTTGCAGTATTCTCAACTGGACCAGCTATCAAAGACACAGTATCTAACTTCATCACTGAGTTTATTGCAACATTCATTTTACTCTTCTGTATCTTGGCAATTGGCGCTAACAAATTTACAGACGGCTTAAATCCTGTAATTGTTGGTTTCCTTATCCTTGGTCTTGGCCTTTCTTTCGGCGGTCCTACAGGCTATGCCCTTAACCCAGCAAGAGACCTTGGCCCTCGTATCATGCATGCCCTTCTTCCAATCCCTGATAAAGGCGATTCAGACTGGTCATATGCATGGATTCCAGTAGTTGCACCTATATTGGGTGGCATCTGTGGCGCACTTACTTACACAACAATGTTCTAAATTTTATAAAGTAAATTCGAAACTAAACTAAAACTATTAAACCTTTAAGGAGATGTCTTTTATGAGCCAAAAATATATCTTAGCATTCGACCAAGGAACAACTAGTTCAAGAGCCATTCTATTCGACAAAGAAGGTCGCATTGTAAAAACTGCTCAGAAAGAATTTACTCAAATCTATCCTAAAGCAGGCTGGGTTGAGCACGACGCTATGGAAATCTGGGGAACACAATCAGGTGTTGCGAGAGAAGTTCTCGAAACTGCTGGCGTAAGCCCTCAAGATATCGCAGCAATTGGTATCACTAACCAACGTGAAACAACAGTTGTATGGGATAAGAACACAGGTAAACCAATCTATAACGCTATCGTTTGGCAGTGCCGTCGTACAGCAGGGATTTGTGACGACCTTAAAGCGAAAGGTTTAGAAACATATATTCGTCAAAACACTGGTCTTGTTGTTGACGCTTACTTCTCAGGCACAAAAGTAAAATGGATCCTCGACAACGTTGAAGGCGCTAGAGAAAGAGCTGAGAAGGGCGAACTTCTCTTTGGTAACATTGACACATGGCTCATCTGGAACCTCACTAGAGGCAAAGTACACGTAACAGATTACTCAAATGCGTCTAGAACGCTTCTTTATAACATCAAAGACCTCAAATGGGATGAAAAAATCCTCACAGAACTTGACATTCCAATGTCTATGCTCCCAGAAGTAAGACCTTCATCAGAAGTTTACGGCTATACAGATGGTAATACATTCGGTGGTGCCAATATTCCAATCGCAGGTATTGCAGGCGACCAGCAAGCGGCACTCTTCGGACAAGCTTGCTTTAGCGAAGGTATGGCTAAGAACACTTACGGTACAGGTTGCTTCATGCTCATGAACACAGGCGAGCGCATGGTGCCATCTAACAATGGTCTTTTGACAACAATTGCATGGGGTATTGACGGCAAAGTTGAATACGCACTTGAAGGTTCAATCTTCATCGCTGGTGCATCTATTCAGTGGCTCAGAGATGAGCTTAGACTCATTAACGATGCAGCTGACAGTGAATACTATGCACAAAAAGTAGATGACACAAATGGCGTTTACGTAGTTCCTGCTTTTGCTGGACTCGGCGCACCATATTGGGACATGTACGCTAGAGGCACAATCGTAGGCCTTACAAGAGGCGCTAACAAAAACCACCTTATCCGTGCAACTTTAGAATCAATCGCATACCAAACAAGAGACGTAATTGAAGCGATGCAAGAAGATTCAGGCATCGAACTCAGCACACTCAAAGTGGATGGTGGCGCTACAAAAAATAACTTCCTCATGCAGTTCCAATCTGACATCCTCGGCGCAGCTGTGGATAGACCAGAAGTTACAGAAACAACAGCACTTGGTGCAGCATACCTCGCTGGTCTTGCAGTTGGCTTCTGGAGCAGCAAAGAAGAAATTGCTAAGAACTGGGCAGTAGAGCGTAAGTTCAACTGTACAATCGACCATGAAAAGAGAACTGACCTTTACGAAGGTTGGAAGAAAGCGATTGGCAGATCAAGAGATTGGGAAGATAAATAAGCCTTACCCCCAAAGTATTTTCCTTATAGCACACCTTTAGACTGTTAGAATGACCCCTAAATTACAAACAAACCACAGCGGCTGCCTTGTGCCCTCTGTGGTTTGTTTCTTTTTTGCCTTTAAATACAACGTTTAAGCGAATTCTCAAACAAAATGATTGCCTACTTTAAAGCCCAATGTTACAATAAATTAGATTGAACGATCAAATTATTTGTACGAAGAAAAGAGGCGATATTATGGCAGAGGCACAAGCACAGAGACTCACCGTTGGGAACCCCACAAAAAACCTCATTAACCTAGCAGCACCAACCATGTTGGGCTTTATATTCCAAATGATTTTTGACCTAGTCAACATTGGCTGGATAGGGCATATGTCCTCCAAAGCGGTAGCTGGGGTAACTATATTTACGACTATGTTTATGCTAGTGAACGTGCTGAATGAAATTATTGGAACCAGCAGCATTTCTCTTATTTCACAGAGCTTTGGCAAGGGAGACGAGGCTCGTACAAGCCTTTGCATTGAGCAGACCATTGTCTTTAAGGCACTGGTGGCAGTGTTGGCAGGTCTTATTTTTTTCGTGCTGTTAAAACCGCTCCTAGGATTCTTTACTCAGGATCCAGAAGTACAGTCTGCAGCCATGGCTTACGGCTATATTCGCATATTCTTCCTGCCAATTATGTTTTCCAGTTACACCATTAATACAGCACTGCGCTGCACAGGCGATGCAAAACGTCCCATGAAAATCATGATGATGGCTGCGCTTATGAACCTGATACTAGACCCATTCCTGATGTTTGAAATCATCCCGGGCACGCAACTCCACGGGCTTGGTTTAGGGGTGTTTGGCGCAGCACTAGCAACGGTTATTACCGTTTCTTGTGCCTTCCTTTATGGGTTTACACTGGTCTTGTCCGGTAAAACAACCGTAAAAATAAGACCTAAAATGCTCTTCAAGCTCAACTGGGAAATTGACAAGAAACTCCTGACCATAGGTTTTCCAAATGGTTGTGAAGTTCTTCTCAGAAACATGGTCGGTATTATTACCCTCAAGCTGATTACCAGCTACGGCACCTCAGCAGTAGCCGCTATGGGCATAGGCGGCAGACTCTTTGAATTCACCTTCATGCCGCTAGTCGGACTCGCCATGGCGGGGAGCACCATTGTCGGTCAGTGTTTAGGCGAAGAAAATGTAGAGCGTGCAAAATTGACGGCAAAACTGGCAGCCGCATATGGTGCAGCCATAATGGCAACAGCCGTAGTCATTATTTATCTATTCCCAACCTCATTACTTGGTTTATTTATTAAAGATGCAGAAGTTATTGCTATTGGGGTGGACATGCTTCGTATCACTATGCCAGGTTTTATATGTGCAGGTGTTATGATGGGGCTTGGCAGTGTCTTCTCAGGTTCAGGCCATAATACGCCTTATTTAATATCGAGTATTGTAGGGCGCTGGGGAGTACAAATTCCGCTGTTATTTCTCATAGCACGGGTGTTTCATCTGCCAGTTCACTACCTGTGGTATAGTTTTTTAGCCGCAGATTTTGTAGAAATGATGGCAATCGGCATTGCATATAAAAAGGGCAGATGGCTTGAAAAAAGAGTATAAGAATTAAACACAATACAAAAACCTCAGTTTCCAATGGATGCTGAGGTTTTTTAATCCCCAAAACGCCTAGACTATGGTAAAATAGAAGGGCCAGCAGTGTTCTGCATCTGCTGAAACTAGTGAAACGGTCAGCCGTTTAAGCTTATGATGGGCTATTGCAGCGCAGTCAAAATAAACGGAGAAGGAGTGATTTTTTGAGAAATTTTAATTATCAAAATAAAACTGAACTAATATTTGGTAAAGATACAGAAGCAAAGGTAGGTCAAAAGTTAAAGGGTTTAGCGAAGAAGGTATTAATCCATTACGGTGGCGGCAGTGTTGTTGCTAGCGGTCTTTTAGATAGAATTAAAGATTCCCTTACAGAGGCTCAAATTGAGTTTATAGAACTTGGCGGTGTTAAGCCGAATCCAAGAGTAGGTCTTGTTCGCGAAGGCGTGACTCTTTGTAAAGCCGAGGGCGTAGACTTCATATTGGCAGTAGGGGGCGGCAGCGTCATCGACTCAGCGAAAGCAATTGGTATTGGTGCTTGTTATGAAGGCGATGTATGGGACTTCTTTATACAGAAGGCCAAAGTGTCAAATACACTTCCGGTTGCGGTTGTACTTACTATTCCAGCGGCGGGCAGTGAGTCAAGCACAGGTTGTGTCATTACCAATGAAGAAAACGATTACAAACGGTCTGCAGGGCACCCAAGCATGCGCCCTATCTTTGCTATACTTAACCCAGAATTGACTTATACGTTACCAGCTTACCAAACGGCCTGTGGCTTAGTGGACATGTTTGCCCACGTGCTGGAACGTTACTTTACCAACGAACCGAATGTGACCTTAACAGACAGGCTCTGCGAAGCGACGCTAAAAACCATAGCAGAGCAGGGCTTAGCGGTCATGGCAACGCCAAACGAATACGCAGGCAGAGCGGAAATTATGTGGGCAGGCACGATTGCACATAATGGCTCTCTAGGTGTAGGACGTTCAGAAGATTGGGCAAGCCACATGATTGAACATGAGATCAGTGGTATCTACGATATTGCTCATGGTGCAGGACTTGCAATTGTTTTTCCAGCTTGGATGCAATACGTTTATCAGCATGACCTTGGTCGTTTTGTCCAGTATGCGAAAAACGTTTGGGATATTCCAACAGAGGGACGCACAGAAGAGTCTATCGCGCTAGCGTCAATTGAAGCGACTAAACGTTTCTTCAAAAAAATTGGCATGCCAACAACTTTTGAAGATGCAAATTTACCAATAGACAGACTTGAAGAAATGGCAGACAAAGCTGTTGAAAATGGTCCTATAGGTGGGTTTGTCAAATTTGAAAGAAATGCGGTTCTTCATATTTTAAAGATTGCTGCAGAACTGAAATAGCCATATAAAGCAACGAAACGCCGTTTCAAGCGTAGACAACAACCAAAGGTCAGGTGTTAGCCTTACCTTGTTTACAGACTTGAAGGTGATATTATTGACGTATAAAAAAGCTCAGGATGTTTTACCAAGCCATTTAATAGACGAAGTTCAAAAGTATTTGGACGGCGGCTTGGTCTATTTCCCCAAGAAGACACAAAGACGCAAGTGGGGTAGTGTTAATGGCACGCAGTTAGCGCTCCACCAGCGGAATCAGGAAATAAAGATACTTTATGCAGAGGGTTGCAGTTATGAAGCGCTTAGCAGACGTTTTTGTCTCTCTGAGGACAGCATACGAAAAATAGTCAGTGGAAAGAATAATTATAAATAATCTAGCCCCTGTCGAAAATTCAGAAGCTGTGACATAATGGTCTTAACCGGTTAATCTTCTAAACGAAAGGGGATGATCTAATTTTGAAAACTGAGGTGGCTTCGGCCTAACAGACGTCAGTCTGACCCATCCAAGACAACCTTTGCAGCGTATCTGCAGAGGTTGTCTTTTGTTATGTTTGGGATATGGAAATTGTGGGATAAATACTATAGGGGTCAATTGTATAGTGGTGACAATCGTGTTACAATTAGTTGCATAGCGTTCTTAAATGCACTAGATATACGAAGTGAGGTAAAACTATGCTGAAGCAGTGTCCTGTCTGCGGTCGTTATTTCCACCATGACACAGATGAAGTGTGCGAAAGATGCAAGCGCACAACCAGCACAAAGAAAAAATTAGATGCCAAGAGGGAATGTGTTAACTGCGGCGAGAAATTCGCACCATTCCACGAGGATGACCATATTTGCCCAGACTGTAAGCGTGCAACCTTTGAAGATATGACGGAGAGTGAGCGCAATAAGGTCTATTTAGAGGTGCGCGACTTTTTATATGACAACCCTTATACACCTAAGGTTCGTGTTTCCGAGCGCTTTGGTGTGCCGCTACGCTATATAGACGACTGGATTAACTACGGCAAAGTTCACCAGATAGACGAAATTGACTTGAGGGGCGGAGGTCCTGACAATGTGTGTAAGTTCTGTGGGGTTAAAACTCATAAAGGAAGAATCTGCAAGCCTTGTGAAGCAAGAATGACAGAAAAGCTAGAGAGTCATAATGCGGCAATTAGTAAACGTATGGGAAAAAACAGATAATCAATTAAATATTTGCTAAGGTGGTGTTGCAAATCTAAGAAATTAGATTGCAGCACCACCTTTGTTCGCACTTATTGGTCTATCTTGTGTTCATTTGCGGATGTCCGATTGGAGCCTATTAGGGAGGACTTGATTT
>JBGSUZ010000379.1:0-5577 GCA_041753235.1 Acidaminobacteraceae bacterium | reverse complement strand
CTCATCTTCATCTTCATCGTCATCACAGACAATAAATTCTGAGCCGCAGCCAGGGCATTTTACATCTGCACACATTTCTTCATCAAATTCATCTTCAGAAATGAAGATCTCAGTCCCACAATCAGGGCATTCAAACGTGTCGAACTCTTCGTCTGAGTAAATTTCATCTTCTAAATCTGATAAGTCTTCGTTGATAGCATCGACAAATTCGTCCATTTCTTCTAAATTGCCCTCAACGTCTTCGATTGAATATGCCATTTCTTCAAGCACATTGACAATCTCAGTCAGAAGCTTGCCTTCTTTTGTTGATTTGTCTAACTCTAGGCCGTCTGCAAGTCCTCGTAGGTATGATACTCTTTCAAAAAGTAAGCTCATGGTAACCCTCCTTTGATGGATTAGTGAATGATTCTATGAAAATGTGCAGTGGATTGTTACGCTCTAGAGAGGTACTCGCCAGAACGTGTATCAATCTTGATTTTGTCGCCTTCGTTAACGAAAAGCGGCACATCAATGACAGCACCAGTTTCAACAGTAGCTTTTTTAGTTGTGTTAGAAGCAGTATCGCCTTTAACACCTGGTTCAGATTCAGTGATTGTAAGAATAACAAAGTTAGGTGCTTCTACTTGGAAACATTTACCTTTGTAAAACTTGAGTGTTGCCGAATCATTTTCTTTGATATAAATGATCGAATCTTCTACTTGCTCGTAAGAAAGCGGAATTTGATCAAATGTTTCATTGTCCATGAAGAAGTAAAGTTCACCATCTGAATAGAGATATTGCATATCTTTAGTTTCGATGTGCGCTTTTGGGAATTTTTCTGCTGGGTTGAATGCTTCCTCACGAATCGCACCTGAAATTAAGCTTTTATACTTAGTTCTTACGAACGCTGCACCCTTACCTGGTTTTACGTGTTGGAAATCTACGATTACAAATGGTTCCCCATTGATTTCGAAAGTAACACCTTTACGAAAATCACTTGCTGCTATCATTGATAAATCCCTCCGTTACAAATTATAATTCAAATCGAATACCCCTTAGAGGATATTATAATAACAGCTACTTTGTCAACCATTAGCAGAGGAATACCAGTCATTAATTTAAAAAGTTTCAATTATTTCATCAGCCCATGCTAAATAAGCTTTAGAACGTGCTTGGTGAAGCAAAGTTACCTTTTGAGATAAATCTACCGAGTTGTCAAGCAACGGTCGCTGGAGTCGATCTACGGGGTTCTCAAGACGACGTATAATTTCTTCGAGTGGTGGACTCAAATACACAAAAAATACATTTAGCGGCTTTTTATAGCCACACATTACGGCATGAGGCACAAGACCTCCACCTGTGGCGATTATAGCATTGTTATCTTGAATGCATTCAAGGAAGAGCTCCCACTCTAACTTTCTAAAATGAGCTTCGCCAAACTGTTCAAAAATTTCACGAACACTTAAATAATTTTTCGATTCAATTAGGGCATCGAGGTCGTATAGAGGACGGTCAAGTTTTTCTGAAAGTACCTTAGCATAAGTTGTTTTTCCACAACCCGATAGGCCAATCAGTGCAATGGCTTTATTCATGACGTGGTTGGCTCTTAACTTGAATAATAGCTTCAACAAGCGCTTTCATTACATCTGCTTCAAATTGAACACGCATTTCGTCGATTTTAGAATACATTTCACCTTTTTCTGTAACAATGTAATGAGGTTGCAGTTGGTTAAGCGCTATTGCTTTAACATCTAATATACAGTGTTCACAGCGGCAAAAGTCTGGAAAGGCATTTAATAAATGTGGCAAAATGTGTTCGACTGCAATTTCCATATAGTTTTCTAAATGGTAAGTTGTCATAACGATACCTCCCCTATCATTTGGTACAGGATTATTCTAATGACCAGCTATTAATTTTAAAGGAATGCTCTGTTTTTGTTTTGATCATACCACCACCGGTTGGGAGTTGATTGATGTTGATAACTGTAGAGGTAGGATTATCACCAACTCCGATTGAAAGTGAAGCATTCGCACTACTAGTTAATACGTTGCCGTTAGTTACAACAAAGGCTTGCTTGCCAGTTTTTGCGTAAAGCATGTTTGCAATTCTCGGATACTTAGCAGTCATTAATTTAATCCAGTAATCATCATGTGTAAAAGTTTTTTGACCTTCACCAATCAAACAGATTTTTTGATCGGAAACGATGGTACCTTTGTAAGTTAGTGGCTCAGTACCTGAATTGTAAATAAATACATTCCCTCTTGATATAATCATACCATTTATTTTTCTAAACCTATCATTATTTTCTTTAATAACGATTGCAGAGTTTTGCTCTTCAGCGCTCAATTTATTAAATGATTCTTCGGGAATGTTGATGTAAATATTTCGAGTGGCTTTATCGTTAATAATTATTAGTTCTTCCGGATTAGTAATATTTGTGATATTACCAATGCTGAAGTCTACATATCTATTTAAGTGAGAAACAGTATCAGACTCAGGTCCGTAAATTGGGTCAACATTACTATTGTTTGAATAATTTCTAGTACTAAGTATATTGAGCCTGCTATCAAATTCGGCAAGGTGAGTTCGTTGACTAATGCCAAACGTAGCAGAATTCATAAATTCACTTTTAGGTGCAGAGCCATTGAAACCAATCGCCGGGTAAGCGTCTATAACCTTCTGATTTGCCGTAATGACACCTAAGCTAAAATTGTTTTCAAGTCCTATTACGTCGTCTTGTGCATCTCGTGTTATGCTGCGTATAGTGAGTATGTTTCTGTCGCGAGTACTTACAGCACTAGGGTTTTGTGAGCTAGACATATAAAAGTACTTAGCTTTAAATTCAGGACTCTTTTCAATATTGCCAGTTTCGCTATTAATGGCTTCAATTAAATTGTGCTCATTTGCTTCAGCATCTGTGTAGGTGAAAAATTTTGATTGCAAACTTGAATTGAAGCCTGGTAAAGGTGTTTTATAAAAATAAAAATTATTAATGGTGGTGAAAGACTCACCCGTTTGATAATCTTTTTGTACACCCTGATCGGTTCTAGTAACATCTAAATGTGCTAACCCTGCTATAAAGGCATAATTAACTGTAACACGAGGATTTTCTGACTTTGTGTTAACGATAATACTTGAACTTAGACTGCTCGTAAAGGTGTCGGTATCATATTTTGGATTAGTATCTGTAAGTCCCCAGAGTTCACCAGTTCCAGTAGCTGGTGCTGCGCCGAATGGCGGGTTTTTACCAATAGTCAGTACGGGGTCAGTGCCATCTAAAATAACGTCTTCAAATAAATAGGCGTTACGGTCTATAGCTATATTGGCCTTTTCAGAATCTCTATCATACTGAATGGCATTTGCATAAAGGTCTTCAGCAACAAAAAGACTACTGTTCTTTCCAAAAAGTTTTACAGCAGAATGGCTGTAGAGGTTGCCATTAACTTGCAGTTGAGCAGATGGTGTTATATCAGCACTTGTAATACTACCCATTGGGAAACTAGTAATATTAGACCCATTTCTATAACCAAGCATAATACCACCTTGTTCAGAAATGCGATAATCTGCTTTTTCAGGGAAAGTGCCATATGCATAAATATCGCCATTGATTTGATTACTATTACCTGAGACGATAATATCACCTCTAGCAGCTAATGCGTAATTGGTAATTTGGTTATTGTGGATTGGAATATTACTGCTATCGGATGATACAACTTGTGTGTAGTCAGGTGGGATTAAAGACACATCCACCCTAAGTGGTTTATTATATCGATTGTATTCCCCATTTGACTCAAGTCTGAGCTGTATAACATTGTTAACCAATGCAGCTGTAACCGCCATTGTGGGCGTAGCTGTATTCTCATAACTCACTTGATTACTAGGGTCAAGTGATATTGTTTTTAAAAAATCAAAATAGGTTGGTTTAAATGATGCTGGGTTGAATTCAATGGTATTATTAGAAACAAAGTTTCTCTTATCATCTAAGAGTGCGTAGTCTTTACTAAACCAAGTACTAAGCGCTGGCTGATCGAAAAGAAAGAAATAATATTGCTTATGAAATTCATAGCTAGTGGCTATGCTAAGTAATTCTTCACTACGTTCTTTAGATATTGTGCCATTGTTTGTTTCTACTTCAAGTTTTTCTAAAAAATCGGACCATTTTAATTCGTCATAATAAGTTGAATGGTCGTTTACGCGGTTTAGTGCAAAAACTTCAGCTTCATGAACTTTACTCTCTAACTGGGTTAGTGTTTCTTCCATGGCGGCATCGCTTAAATAAAATGCCTTATCAGAAGCGTGCTGCATGACGGAGAGTCGGAGACTCATAATGGCAAATGTCCCTAAAGCTGTGCCAATAATCATAAGTATAGCAATAATGACCAATGTGTAAGCCAATGAAGCACCACGTTGGTCACTTTTAAGTTTTCTAAATCGATGGGTGTTTTTCATATTAATCACCTTTTACTGCCCATGTTGACAGTAACCTTGCATAGGATTGTCCTTTTTTACTGACGGTGACGAGAATTTCATAATATTGCTGTGTCATGGTATTTGTATCGCCTTGTTCACTTAAGTTTTTAAGAACTGTCAAGGTGGTGTTACTACCTATAGGCGAAACCGAGATTTGTTGGTTAGAGTCGTCAAAAATACCGAATAGCAAAGGTTCATGTGTATTATCATTAACAGTAAAATTTATCTTACTTTCTAGATTAGGCAAACGAGTAATTCTAAAAAGTCGATTCCCAGCACTCAATTGGTTGTAAGAACCTAGATCAATTGTTCTACTCCCTAATGCCGTTGGATATTCCAAGGTGTATTGAACTTGGTTTAATGTTTCTGGTACTTTACTAATATTTATTCGAATTACTTTGTTAGCAGTGGACGTTAGTGTGTAATCGCCTGTCCCTAACCTTGCAGCGATAATGGATAAGTTACTACCAATTGAAAGATTTAACGGTGCATTAGCAAAAGCACTTGTATCCGCTTGTGGAAGTGTAGTTTTACTTAAATCAATTGTTGAAGTAACATCTGTCAAAGTCGTCACCACATCAAAACCATTTACAACCGATGTTTGTGTCAAAACGGTTGGGACGACATCTCTTTGCTTAAGTACTTCAATTTGACTCATAGCAATGGCGCTGGCCTCAGCTTGTAGGTCGCTTTTTGAACGAAGTAAAATGGAACTGTTTAATATTTGTATGAAAACAGTAGCAATAATCCCCAATAGCGCAACAGAAATTAATACTTCAATTAAGGTAAATCCCTTTTGGTTTTTACAAGTACTTAAGGCCAACGTCATCACCTCCTTAAATTTCTTTTACAGTAATTTTTCCAGATGCTTTATTCACCTTCAAACGAGGTCTTTCTGGATCTTCGTGGCTGACATAGACTGTTAGTGACAGGTCTGTATCGTTATTAATGCTTAGTAGTGTACCTGCTTGGTCGTTTTGAGGGAGTCTTTCAGTGGAGAGCACTTCTAACACGAGTTTTCCTTTTTCCATTGGTGTGAATTCATTCCACTCGTTATCACCCGGGTAAGTCTGAAGCGATGTTGCATATTGATACTCATATTTACCACCGGATTTACGAACTTTAAG
>JBGSUZ010000378.1:0-1860 GCA_041753235.1 Acidaminobacteraceae bacterium | reverse complement strand
GACCTGTCTGCTATTTCAGGCATTAAAGTAGACAAGCACTCAACTGGCGGTGTTGGTGACACAACAACCCTCATCCTCGGCCCTATGGTTGCAGCATGTGGCGTTCCTGTTGCTAAAATGTCAGGCAGAGGTTTAGGCCATACTGGCGGTACACTTGACAAACTTGAGTCAATCGAAGGTTTCTCAATTGAAGTGTCACCTGAGGACTTTATCGATAATGTCAACAAACATAAAATCGCCGTCATCGGACAAAGTAAAAATATTGCCCCTGCTGACAAAAAACTCTATGCACTTAGAGACGTAACTGCTACAGTAGACAACATCAGCTTAATTGCAGCCAGCGTTATGAGTAAAAAACTTGCTGCTGGTTCAGATGCAATCGTACTTGACGTTAAAATGGGCAGCGGTGCTTTCGTTAAAACGTTTGATGGTGCTATTGAACTGTCTAAGGCTATGGTTGACATTGGCACAAGCATGGGCAGAAACACAATCGGCGTTATTACTGACATGGAGCAACCTCTTGGCTTTGCAATTGGTAATGCTTTAGAAGTTAAAGAAGCCATTGATACATTAAACGGCAGAGGCCCAGCTGACCTCCAAGAACTTTGCATCCGTTTAGCATCGTTCATGGTATTCCTCGGTGAAGGCGCTAAGTCAATTGAAGATGCTAGAGTCCTTGTTGAAGAAAACCTTCACAATGGCAATGCTTTTAAGAAATTTAAAGAATTTGTTGAAATTCAAAAGGGTAATGTAGCAGTCATCGAAAACCCTGAATTACTGCCTAAGTGCGACATCGTTGTTGAAGTTAAGTCAGGAGAAGAAGGCTACATCAGCAGAATCAAATCTGACGATGTAGGCATAGCCGCTATGGTTCTTGGTGCTGGTCGTGAAAACATGGATACAGTTCTCGACATGGGTGCAGGTATTGTACTCGCTAAAAAAGTTGGCGACTTCGTTAAGAAAGGTGAAACAATTGCCGTTCTTCACACAAATAAAGCTGACAAACTTGACGATGCAACCCACAGACTTCTCGGTGCATACTCATTCTCAGCAGATCCAGTTAAAGCGCCAGTGCTTATTCACGCAGTCGTTAAAAAGGATGAAATCGTTAAATACGACGCATAATTTTGGGTTTACCTCACTTAGTTTGGGTAAAATGATAATATCTTTGGAAACTGGTTTTTCAATTTCCTCAAAAGATCACACATTTGCCATCTAGGGAGGTAATTATATGAAAGCTGTTGAACTTCGCATTATCAAGCAAGCTATTTTGAATGAACTTGAAGGCTACGAATTCTACAAAATGGCTATGGTCCATTCGCCGGACGAAGAGGTTAAAGCTGCATTTAGAACGCTTGCAGAAGAAGAACAAGACCATCTTCAATGGCTTAACGAGCTATTCGAAAAGATTAAAGATGAACCTACCGATAATTTTAAGTTAGCTTCTTTAGAAGATCGACCTAGCCCAGGGATTTATAAATGGGATAAAATCGATCGCAAGCACGCAGGTTTAGCCGTTTCCGTTTTTGGAATTGGCATTCAAATGGAGCGTGCCGCTATTGAATTCTACAAGGATGCCGCAGAAAAAACTGCCTACCCAGCTGCTAAAGACTTATACCATACTTTAGCTAAATGGGAAGAAGCACATCTTAAGGCATTTTCAAATGAGTATGACAGCCTCCAAGAAGATTGGTGGGCTGACCAAGGTTACGCACCTTTCTAAGGTTAATTCATTTAAGGACACCTCATCGACTTCGGTCAATTGGGTGTCCTTTTTAGTGCCTTCTATTTGGCAAACCCCCGCCTTAAATGCTATAATAGCAGAGATAGGAGTGACGCCATGTACGAAATTAAATTAGA
>JBGSUZ010000377.1:0-6748 GCA_041753235.1 Acidaminobacteraceae bacterium | reverse complement strand
ACACCTTTTGCTAGGTGTTTTTTTGTGGCAATTAATCTTTTTTTCAAACTATGCTATTTGCTCATTATTCTTTATATTCGTGCACTTCAATATCATAAACATTATTGAAGATTATTATGTTTGTTTTTTTAGTAAACGGTTTTACATTACTATTGATATTCAAAGCAAACGTTGATGGAGTTCCAACCACACCTGTTGATTTATTCTCATACCAATTAGTAAATGCATCAATTTCACTTTTAGATAGATCAAACTCTTTTCTTACGCCATTAGTCATATAAATAACTAAAATTCCTCTACCACTTTCTGAGGGTGTTGCGCTAGCAATATTTGAATCTGAACTCTCTTTTCCTGAATTTACAGCTGTTATAACATAATAGTAAGTAATCCCATTTTGTACAGCTGTATCTGTGTAGGTTGTGCCTGTTGAAACAGAACTTATTTCTAAAAATGGACCTACTGCTGCCGTTGATTTTTTAACAGTGTAGCTGGTTGCATCACTAGACGGTGTCCAATTTAGGACTACAGATTCATTTCCACCAATTGCACTCAAATTTGTTGGTGCAGTTGGTGGTGTAACTAATTGCTGAGGCTCATTATAAGGTTTGTATCCTTCTGGTATTGGATACTCAAACGGGTTGCTTCCAAAATTTACTGTACTTACAACATTGTCCGCATGAGCAATAGCGGCAAAATAGGGCGCTTGAATTTGAGCTAGTCTATTTTCTGTAAAAATTAAAACGCCATTTTTATACCATTTAATTGTTTTATTATCTACATCTAACGCTATCCCGACAACATCATTTTTAGCACTTGTCACGGCTGGTGATCCAAAATAATCAACTCCGTTGAAAGCATATCGACCATGCGTAAAGTAATAACCTGTAGCACCTGCGCCTGATAGCATACCAAGATTATCATTATCTACAGAATAATTTGAATTAGCAATTCCTGCAAACATATATGCGTTATCAGAAATGGCTTTAACTTCCCAATACCACTTGCCACTTTCCTTACCATGAGTAGCTTTCACTATGCGTGTTCCAGTAGCGGTAAGATTACCATTACTTAATTCCAAATTTATTGACTTATCCACCGGATTCCACGTCACTATATCTGCTGCAAATACAATTCCACTTAACTGCGCCATTATTATTAATATTAATACTATCGTTTTAATAACTTTATTTATATTCCTCATTCTAATAACGCTCCTTTATGTTTTTCAGTTTTTATAATAATCAATTTCGACCTCGTCTGTTTGACCATCTCCCCCCCCTCTCACGTTACTAAACCAAAGAGGGGGCTACATAAATATTATAAATTATGTGGCTTATACTCACTATTCTCAAGCATTGCATCGACAATAGCTGAAAGGTCTAAGTCATCAATTGTGTTGTCTACAACAACATCCGTATCATACTTAGTTGTGTCTGTGCTGTCTGCGCTCGAACCATGGTACCAAGCATCTATACCTAGGTCAAGTAGTGTAAAAGAACCACTTCTGTTAACGTCTTGAATCCCTTTAACCGTTATAGCTTTCTCACTGCAAAGTTCAACTTTTAAGTCTTTTTCAATAGTTGCATTATCTGCAATTCTTGCTGTTGCTGAGTCCACAAGACCAGTACCTTGCTTCTTAGCCTTAAATTTAAGCTTGATGAAAGTCTTCTCGCCGTTTATAGCATAGTCCTTGCCTCTACTCGCTACTATGAATCTAACAGATCCATTAACCGCATCTGGCATTTCTTTGTATACTTTAAAACCATCTACAGCTTCAGAACCAAGATATTCAAAAAGCTCAGCATTGTAGTTAATGACAACGTCTTCCGCACAGATGTTTGTAGCGTTGTGAAGCACTACGTCTGTTGTGAATGTGTTGCCTACTTGCACTTCGTTTGTTGGAGATTCGATGGTGATGGTTTCTTCTGTGGTGATTGGTGATAATGCGTCATAAGGCTTATAGCCGGCTGGAATTGCATATTTAAAAGGTTTCATTCCAAAGTTAGCAGTTACTTCATGCCATGAACCACCATTTGTTGCTCCCGTCATTGCTGCTACTGTTTTTGTTGTATCAATACTTGAATATGTTTTAATGAGCTGATTATTTCTAAAGATTTTTAGCTCCCCAATCTCCATATTTAGAGCAAAAGAGACTGTATCACCTTTTCTAATATCGTCATAATGAACATCATTAGGAGCATAACGAGATGGTGTATTCACTGCAATAGTTGAAAAATAGTCACTCGAACTTTCAGGATAGTAAGATGTTTTATAACTTCCATCTAGATACTGTATCCCCATTGATGCAGCTGAAGTACCATTTTCATCATTCAAAGTCATTTCCCAATAAACTTTCTTTCCATTGTTAGAAGGAAAGGCTCTAACACTAGCATCTGCTGGCCAATATTCACACCTCGCAGTCATTATTTCATTACTTAAAGTTACATGCTCACCTTTTTCGTCTGTATTCCAAGTAATAGGCTTGGACTCAGCAAATGATTGAACAGATAGCGCTGACAATACCAAAATTGCTGATAAAACAAAACTTAATAGTGCTTTTTTAATACTCATTTAATCGCCTCCGATTTTTTTATCTGTGGATTTACTGTTTCTTTCATAGTCAGAAACTAGTTGTCAATCCCACAACAAATCATATTATAGCATACAATTTTATTTTTTGTGCATTTTTAACTTAATTTCTAAATAAAATACAATTAAATTTATTATTGGTAATTATTCAATTTAATACATTTCATTTCGAACCTCAAAAAAAACAAGACCCATCCCTGAGTCTCGCTTACTATCCCTTATAATGCTGTAATATCCATCAACCCGTCACAAACCGCCCATCCTTTATTGTTACAATCCTAGAGGCAACATCCGCAACCTCTTGGTCATGGGTAATCACAATAATGGTAACGCCTTCTTCGTGAAATGCATGAAATAACTTAAGAATCTCTTCACCAGATTGGCTGTCTAAAGCGCCCGTCGGTTCGTCTGCTAGTAAAATATCTGGTTTACCTACCATTGCCCGAGCAATAGAAACACGTTGTTGCTGACCGCCTGAGAGTTCATTTGGCTTATGGTGCAGCCGTTCTCCCAGACCTACCTTAACTAATAGCGCTTCTGCCTCATGGTATGCCTCTGCCCGCCCTACACCTCTTAGGAGTAGAGGCAGTGCCACGTTGTGAATTGCGGTAAACTTAGCCAGTAAGTTAAATTTCTGAAAGACAAAACCGACTTTTTGATTGCGTACATCGGCAAGTTCGTCTTCATCTCTTACCTTAATATCTTTACCGTCCAGTATATAGTCGCCTTCGTCCACAATGTCTATACACCCAATGATATTCATAAGTGTGGATTTCCCCGAACCTGATGGCCCTAATATCGCCACAAATTCGCCTCTGTCTACATTGAGACTGACATGGTCTAAGGCCTTTACGACATTTTCACCCATCAAATAATGCTTGCTTACATTTTTCAGCGCTATGACTGGTTCACTCATCCCATCACCTCAATTAGCTGAGCTGGCGCTAACAATTACACGCTGTATTTGCTCAGTACCCTGTACATTAAATATTGTAATAACATCACCAACTTTAATGTCAGCAAAATCTATTGTCTTGGCGTTTCTTCCGCCTGCGGACTGAATCGTAACCCCTACTGGAATCATGACTTCCTTAACATCGCCTGTTAATTTAAGGTCTGAAGCAGACAGTCCAAAACCTGTGCCTCTTGTTCCGCTACGTGTGCCACTTCTATTGCCACCTCCAGCACCGTCTGTTGGAGGCCCTCCTTGTCCAAAGTTAGGAGGTGGCCCATCACCGCTCGGTGGTGGTGGCATTGAATCGCTTGCATTACCTGTTCCATTCCTAGCTTGTCCAGTTCTCTCACTAATCTTTGGTGGTTCTGCTAAAGCGATGGTGACACTGTTTCCCACTATTTTCTTAACTTTTCCGTATAGACCTATTTCAAGTTTTTGATTGGTTTCGTTAGTCGCAATTTGCTGGTCTTGTTCTATTTGGCTCGCTGTTACCACAGTTTTGTTAGTGCAGCCTGTCAGAAGCAGGGCTACAGACAAGCTTGTCAATAATACCATTTGAAATGTTTTCATCGCTTGCAGCCTCCTTATTCGTAGTTTAATGCGTCTATTGGTTTTAAATTTGCCGCCTTAGCTGCTGGGTAAATGCCAAAGAAGGTTCCAATAATAACGGAAAAACCAACCGCTATGAGCATGTCCACAGGTACTAAAACGGTGCTTACTTTAAAATACTCAAATAATGGCATTGCAATAATACTTAACCCCGCACCCACTGCACCGCCTAGCAAGCTGATAAAGGCCGCTTCGTATAAGAAAATTTTCAATATGTCCTTTTTCCGAGCGCCTATGGCTTTGAGTATGCCAATTTCCCTTGTTCTCTCTTTCACTGAAACAAACAAAACATTCATAATGCCAATGCCACCAACTATTAGTACGACTACCGCCACGACTAACAGCATAACCGTCACGGTTCTGGCAGACGCCTTCGCGGCTTCTATTTTACTGCCTGAATTGACAATCATGAATTGATCGCTGTTATCGTCATAAATGGTAACGAGTGCCGCTTGAATTTCCTCAGTCGCAGCTTCTACTTCATTCACACTGTTAGCTAGCGCTAGAAGACTTGGTCTTGCCATTCTGCCCGTTAGGTATTTTTCAGCTACTGAGTACGGAACCAAAACGGATTCGTCTACGTTCATTTCTCTCATGGTGCTGTCCCCTTGGAGGGTAAGCACACCAACAATTTCATATTTGCGCCCGTTAATGGTCAAGGATTTGCCAATGCAGCCGGCAACATCGTCTTCAAAATAGGTTTCTGCTAAAGTCATACCAATGACCGCTACCCGTTCACGATTGTCAACGTCGTCTGCGGTTAAAAACCGACCATATTGGAGCTCAAGGTTAATAATAGGTTCCAGTGCCTCTGTTGCCCCTATAACACTTAGATTATTTGACGTGTTCAGATAACTCACACTGGTCATTGTATTCATGACCATAGACACATGCTTAATATGCGTTGATGTGTCCCTTATCTCTGTCTCCAGTTTTTCATTGAGGCGGTCCTTTACATTTCGCCCAAAACCAGATATGACTTGGAGCGTGCCTACGTTTAGGTTTTGATACTGGGCGTCTACCTCTGCCTGACTGCCTCTACCCACGGCTAAGACAATCACGACTGTCACTGTTCCCACTATAATACCAAGCATGGTCAGCAGCACCTTAACTTTGTTTTCTATTATATTGACCCATACCGAACGGATAATTTCAAGATTGCTCATAGGGCACCTTCTTTACTTGCCGGTCGTTTCATAAACAACGACCTCACCGACTTCTAGACCTTTATGTACCCCGACTTGACGTCCATCGGTAAGGCCGGCTTCAATACTACGCATTTCTAGCGTCCCATCAGATTTTTTAACCTTTACTTGTTGTTGCCCCTCGACCATCGTAACGGCCTTATTCGGAATAACAATGACGTCTTTCTCCTGCTTAAGAATCAGTTCAAGTTGAGCCGTCATACCAATTTTGATTGTGTCAAACCCATTATCCAGAAGCACTGTCACATCATATGACACGACCCCGTTGGATTCGGTATTTGGGAGTGCTGAAATAGCAGACACCTTACCTGTATAAGTTTCGCCGGCTATCGCATCAAAAACCACTTCTACTGGCTGACCAACAGATACCATAGACAAATCCTGTTCAGAAACACTGGTGTTAACCTCATAATTCTTAGCCGCTGTCGCTACTATAAAGTGGTTGGTACTTGCCGTTAAAGAACCACTGTCAGTCATTGGTGCTACTTGGTCGCCCACTGCATAATCCGCCTTAAGAATTAGGCCGTCTATGGCAGCATAAAGCACTGTCTTATCCAAATTTTCCTTGGCTGTTTCCAGTTGCAGCTTTGCCGTTTCCACATTTAACTGCTCTATAGACAAGGCTATGGTTGAATTCCCAGTTACTTGGTAGTTAGATTTTTCGTTATTATAAGTCCTCTGCGCCGTCTCCATTTCCGCTTTCTTAGCTTCAATTTCCGATACCGCATAACTGTCTTTTATTTGGAGCATGGTTTTGTAATCTTTTTCAAGTTGTTCTGCTTTTATTCTGTAGTCTTCAATTTTCTGCTTAGCTGCTGTATTGTCTAAACCTTGGCTCTGCTGCTTAGACTTGTAGTTTAGAACGGCTTTGTCATAACTAAGTTTTGCAGTTTCATACGCTTTCTCGTAACTATCTTTGTCTATTTCAGCTAGTTTCTGCCCCTTTTTAATGCGGTCGCCTACCTTTACATAAAGCTTTGTAAGCTTGCCACTCACTTCAAAATCCAAGTTCGTATAGGCGATGGAGGCCTGTCCATCACTTTCTAGGCTAATTTTAATATCACCTTTTTCAGCATTTACTTCATTTATCACAACGACTGCTTCCACTTGCTTATTGCTAGATTGAATCTTATAGTAATAACCGCCGCTTGCAATTGCAATCGCTACAAGCGCCCAAATCCATTTTGTCATAAACCATTTCTTCTTCATTGGTTCGCCACCTCTCATTTATTGCCCTTTGACGATAGTATATGCCTCATTTGTGATGGTTTTGTGAAGACGGGTATAAAAAAAGCCGCCCATTTGAGCGACTTTTAAGATTAGTAATTTTGTTTTATGATAAATCGTTCGCTTCCATTGTTGGTTCTTTAAGCAGTGGAACGTCTATGAC
>JBGSUZ010000376.1:0-2445 GCA_041753235.1 Acidaminobacteraceae bacterium | reverse complement strand
GGTTGTCGATTTTCCAAAGGATTTGCTAGAGCACTTACAAGCGTCAGAACATTTGGAGGAAAGCGATATTAACTCTATTTTGAAATTGGCAAAAGAAGCATTACAAACGCTTCAGGAGGACTCATGAGCGAAAATTTAGAGGGCATGCGTCGCAAAATTAAAGGTGTCGAAAAACTGGAGTCCGTGGTTAAAACGATGAAAATTCTTGCAGCAGCCAATATCAATCAGTATGAACAAGCTGTAATAGCACTTGAAGACTACACAAAAGCAGTGGATATGGGCTTGTCGGTATTCTTTCATAAGCATATCCAAGACGATTATAAGTCCACAACAGGAAAAAAAGAAACACCTAAAACGTACATTGTCGTCTTTGGGTCAGATCAGGGACTGGTAGGTCAATTTAATGAAATTTTGATGAACTTTACTCAGGAATTTTTAAATACTTTGACGACGGAAATCTGTCTTTGGGCGGTTGGCGAACGCATAACGGCAAGACTTGAAGATGCGGGTATTCAAGTAATAGAATCCTTTGAGGTTCCCAGCGCAGTCAACGGCATTACTTCATTGGTGGACCAAATTTTAATTGACTGTGAGGCTTATGAACCTAAAGTGTCTATTCGGACGCTGTATCTGATTCATAACCGGGTAATTGCGGGTATGAATTATGAGCCAATAGCGCAGCATATTTTACCTTTTGATCGAAAATGGCAACAGTCCTTGGCAGAATTAAAATGGCCAACCAATAATTTAGCAGAGGCACTGGGGAAAAAAAACTTAACTTTAGAAGCTTTTCTGCGAGAAGAAATCTTCATAGGTCTCTTTAAGGCGTGTGCCCATTCTTTAGCCAGTGAAAATGCAAGTAGACTCGTTTCTATGCAGCGTGCTGAGAAGAATATTGAGGAATTGGCAAATAACCTAGAACATGACCTTCATCAATTGAGGCAAAAGACTATTGATGAAGAGATGTTTGACGTCATAGCTGGCGCTGAAAGCTAAAAGGCATAAGCACAAGCAGGGATTCACAATGGTAGTATTCTTGTTTTATATTTTCGCCACTTTCTCAAAATCCATTGTCAGATGTTATTTTTTATATCACAATGGAAGTAGCTGTATAAACATCTACTGAGAGGAATTAAGCATATGAAACTCAATCGAAAACTACATGTTCCATTATATATACAACTAAAAGACGAAATACTCATAGCTGTTAAATCCGATCAATATGCCATAGGTGACGTGATTCCCAGTGAGCAGGAAATGATGAAAACTTATCATGTAGGCCGTGCTACCGTTAGAGAGGCTATTAACGAACTGGTCAAAGAGGGCTTTTTAGAGAAGCACCAAGGCAAAGGCACTTTTATTCGCCGAAAGAATACAAGCCTTGGCTTTGAACCGCTTATCAGTTTGTCCTATGCACTTGGCATTCGGGGTTGGCAGCACCACAATGACCTATTGGAACAAAAGATTATAGACAATACGCCGGATTTAGAAGCTTTAACACAGGTTCTAAGCAGCGAACTCTTTTTCCTAGAGCGTAATCGATTTATAGACGCCCACCCATTAGGCTTAGAACGGTTTTATTTCCACATAGAATTTGCCGACATGGCAGAAAAAGCAGGCACTAAGTTACAAGAGTCTATAGGGAAACTTATGCTGGAAACATTGAAACTTCCAGTAGAAAAGATGCTTCAAGAAGTTATTATAGTAAAAGCAGATGAGCGAGAGGCTAAGTTATTAAAGTTAGCACCGGAAAGCGACTTGATGTTCATGAAGCGCTGGATTTTCATACATGGCTATGAAGGGGCTTTTCAGTACTATGAGTTCAAAGTACCAGTAGGCGTTTCAGCCTTTCCTACAGAGTTTTTATAATTTAAGTGTTGTAAAAATGCAAAGCGGTCTTTCGGGATTGCTTTTTTATGTGCCCAAATATAACGAAAAATTTGCATACAGCGTAGGAATATGCTATATTTAAGACAACTCGTCCGAACGACCGAATAATATGAGAAGGTGGGGTTCCTATGAAGTCCGTCAAACAATTGGAAAGGAAGCTTCAAAAGCAGTTTAATTCAAGCATTAAGTGCAGTCTTGTTGGTCAGTCCATTTGTCTGGAAGGACAGGTAACAGATTGGCAGCAAGTTGTCGCAGCAGGTTATAAAGCCGCAAAATATCCATTCAAACAGGTGATTAACGATATCACTCTTTTTTATGACGCAAATAGTCAGAATGTTCAGAAACAAATAACGAAAAGCAATGAACATGAGCACGAGCAGGAACGCTTCTGCGACGTGTTGGTTATAGGCGCTGGGATTGTCGGCTGTGCCATAGCGCGGGAATTGTCTAAGTACAACCTTAAAGTACTACTCGTGGAAAAGGAATATGACGTGGCTGTACATGCTTCATCGCGGAACGACGGCATGGTTCACCCCGGAATTGCAGCACCATCGA
>JBGSUZ010000375.1:0-4515 GCA_041753235.1 Acidaminobacteraceae bacterium | reverse complement strand
CGATATTTGGCTTTTGATAGGAAGTCATCGATTCACTGCAGATATTTTTATATGTTAACTTCCAGCACTTACTTTGTTCATGTTCTTTTAGTTATTATCATCCTGATGGCCTTCATCGTAATCGTATTTCAGCCTTAATAGCCTTATATAATACAGAAATTTCTAACTATACTTCTATAAGTTACTCTACCAAGAGACGACCCCCGACAAGTTTGGGGAACCTGTCAGGGGTCTGAGGGGTTAATCTATTAGCTCATCGGTTACAGTCGAATGCCCTTCGAATGCAAGGATGTACAGCTCTTTTATTTCACTCATAAGTGGATACCTTGGGTTAGCACCCGTACATTGGTCGTCAAAGGCCTGTTCTGACATGTCGTCTAGGCTAGCCATGAACTTACGTCTAGAAATGCCTGCTTCTGCAATGCTCATCGGAATACCTATGGCTTTTTTGAGTTCGTCTATGGCTTTGATTAGGTTTTCCACTTTCTCGTCTGGCGTTTCACCGCCAAGGCCTAAGTAGTCGGCAATGCGACCATAGCGCCATTTAGCATTTGGGTATTTGTACTGTGGGAATGCCGCTTGTTTTCTTGGATTCTCCACCGCGTTGAAGTGAATGACTTCGTTAATTAACAAACCATTTGCAACGCCGTGCGGTACGTGATGAACTGCGCCAAGTTTATGGGCCATAGAGTGACAGACACCAAGGAATGCATTGGCAAAGGCCATACCCGCCATAGTCGATGCGTGGGCCATTTTTTCACGGGCCTTCACATTAGTAAGTCCCTCTTCGTAGGCCAGAGGCAAGTATTTGAATATGAGGCGAATGGCTTCCAGTGCCATGCCGTTCGTGTATTCTGAAGCTAAGACTGACACGTAGGCTTCAATGGCATGAGTGAGTGCATCTATGCCAGACGCCGCAGTGAGGCCCTTTGGCATGGTCATCATGAGGTTCGCATCCACTATTGCCATGTCTGGGGTGAGTTCATAGTCAGCGAGCGGGTATTTCATGCCGGTGGTTTCATCGGTTATAACGGCAAATGGGGTTACTTCTGAGCCTGTACCCGCAGTGGTTGGAATAGCCACCATCATCGCTTTTCCTCCTAGTTTAGGGAAGGCAAAGACGCGTTTTCTAATGTCCATGAAACGCATAGCAAGGTCTTCAAAACGCACCTCTGGGTGTTCATACATGACCCACATAATCTTCGCCGCGTCCATCGGTGAGCCACCCCCTAGAGCAATAATCGTATCCGGTTCAAAACTGCGCATTTCCGCCGCACCCTTCTTTGCCTTTGCCAGCGTCGGGTCAGGTTCCACGTCATAAAAGACTCTATAGTCAATATGGTTCTCGTCTAGTATTTTCGTTACCGGGTCAACCATACCAAGCTGATAAAGAGGCTTGTCAGTGACAATAAACACCTTTTTCTTGCCAAGGTCCTTAAGTTCCTGTAGGGCAATGCCAAGGGCACCGCATTTGAAATACACCTTTTCAGGCACTCTGAACCAAAGCATGTTTTCTCTCCTTCCAGCAACCGTTTTAATGTTAAGCAAATGTTTGACACCAACGTTCTCAGAAACCGAGTTGCCACCCCATGAGCCACAGCCCAATGTGAGCGACGGTGCCAACCTAAAGTTATACACGTCCCCAATTGCCCCTTGAGAAGAAGGCATATTGATAATAATTCTACCTGTTTTCATAGCAGCGCTGAACTGGTCAATTCTATCTTTAGACTTCATACGGTCCGTATAGAGTACCGAAGTATGACCAAAGCCGCCGAGTTCCACTAGGCGCACCGCTTTAGCAACTGCCTCGTCAAAACTCTTAACTCTGTACATGGCAAGCACTGGGGAAAGTTTTTCATGAGAGAACGGCTCTTCTAGTTCAACGGACTCTACTTCACCAATAAGCACCTTTGCTGTTTCAGGCACTTCAAGCCCAGCCATTTGACCGATTTTATACGCTCCTTGACCAACTATGTCCGCATTGAGATTGCCATTTTTCAATATGACCTTTCTGACCGCTTCTGTTTCAGCGGCATTTAGTATATATGCACCACGTTCAGCAAATTCTTGTTTCACTTCGTCGTAAATCTCGTCCATGACGAGTACCGACTGCTCAGAAGCGCATATAACCCCGTTGTCAAAACTCTTTGAAAGAAGAATTGAATTAACCGCCATTTTAAGGTGGGCTGTCTCGTCAATAATCGCTGGTGTATTGCCTGCACCTACGCCAATAGCTGGTTTTCCACTAGAATAAGCCGCTTTGACCATCGCTGGCCCGCCTGTGGCAAGCGTCAAGTCTGACTGCTGCATGACTATTTGTGAAAGTTCCACCGAAGGTTCGTCTATCCATCCCACTATGTTTTTAGGTGCGCCCGCTTTAACAGCCGCTTCTAAAATGATTTTTGCCGCTTCAATAGTGGACTTTTTCGCCCTTGGGTGTGGTGAGAAAATAATGCCATTTCTCGTTTTAAGCGCCAGCAAGGCTTTGAAGATAGTTGTAGAGGTTGGGTTTGTTGTTGGTACGACCGCCGCAATGACCCCAATTGGCTCAGCAATTTTGATAATGCCAAAAGCGTCGTCTTTCTCAATGACCCCACAAGTCTTTTCGTCCTTGTATTTGTTGTAAATGTATTCTGAAGCAAAGTGATTTTTGATGACCTTGTCTTCTACAATGCCCATACCTGTTTCTGCAACCGCCATTTTAGAAAGGTAAATTCGGTTGTTATTCGCCGCCATTGCTGCCTGTCTGAAAATCTCATCTACTTGTTCTTGGGAGAACTGAGCGTATTCTTTTTGTGCTATGCGGATATCTGCTATCTTTTGTTCTAAAGTTTCTCTATTATTCACAATCATGTGTTAATCCTCCATCGTCTTGTTAATTAATTCACAATTAAATTCAAAAAAATATACATCATAAACATCTACTTTGCCATTTGCAGGTTTCATATCACTGAGAAACCCTCATTTATCAATCAACTTTGCTGTTGTTATCAATCAGTATGTTGAGATTTATGCATACTTAACCGGTTTTCGATGTTAATTATATCACAAATAAAATTGCATGCAAGTATATTACGTTATTTTTTTATCATAAACTTAAACTATCCTTAGTCATTTAAGACATTTGTCCCAAGATTCAGAATTTAACAGTAATTTATTATGTTTTATATTTACACATCGCTTAATGTAACTTATTATTGTAATTAACCAAATAAAGGAGGCAATATTATGAAATCCATTAGAACAAAAAAACAACGTGTTTGCATAGGTATGATTGCTTTAGGCATTACCTTTTCATCAGTTGGCAACTTACCTACATATGCTTGGGGCAGTCAAGAGAACATTGAACAACCCAGCGCCCATGTCTTCTTAGTCGAACAAGGTTTGAATATGGTCATGGCAGACCTAACTGAAGCTGACCGCCAAAATCCAGAACTTATGGCAGTACTCAATCAGTTTCAAACAGACTTAAACAGACTTAAGGCTGGTGCTGTTGCGCCAGATTTTAGCGACAAACAATACTTACTCTACCAAGATCATTTTTATGACCCCTACACAAAAAAGAACTTTACCAACTTCAACAACTCCGTCTCTACAACTGTTTTAGACTATGTATTCCCAACAGCAATGTACCGTTCAAAAAGCTATACAGGCAATGCACTCCAACTCTGGAATGAAGGCCGTACAACAGAAGCCGTATTTGAGTTTGGTAAGGCAATGCACTATTTTGCAGATATGTGTGAACCGCATCACGCTTCGAATGCAATCGGTGGCACATGGGAGTCTTCTACAAAACACTCTGCTTTCGAAAACTATGCAGATGGCGTCATGACTCAGTACGCACTCAGCACAACTGGTGGTTCTACAGACAGCGGCAGCTATAGCGCCTATGCCGACCAAGCTTACTTCTCAGACTTTGTAAACCTCTTAGGCGATGATTCTGCCAAGGAAGCACAACGTCAGTATAATGAAGTTTTCCAAGCTGGCAACAAAGGAACATGGGCAAATACAGCAGACCTTTCACTCAAAAACGCACAAAAGTCTGTCGCTCAAGTTATTTACCACTTTGCAAAAGTTGCTTCTACACCAGGCAATGAAAGCAACCACGCAACAGCAACACCACTTCAAATGAACGTCCGTGTCAAAACCACTTCTGGCAGTCTTATCAATGCATACGGCACTGACAACGATGTCTACTTTGGCGTTGAGCTCAAAAACGGAAGAATTGCTGAATGGAAGCTAGACAAGTCAGGCTACAATGACCATGAAAACGGTGACAATGACACCTATGCCGTTCAAATGGATAGAGCAGCCGGTTCAGAAGTTCGCAAAGCATGGATACGCAAGCAACGCGGCTGGGAAGCTGGTACCGCAGAAGATAACTGGCACCTCGCAGAGGTAGAAGTCACCTCCGCAGATGGTCAGCTAGAGTTCTTAGCACCTGTTCACAACTGGTTAAAAGGCAATGTGGATATAGATATTTTCCAGCGTTAATTATTTTCATAAGCACCTAAG
>JBGSUZ010000374.1:0-12613 GCA_041753235.1 Acidaminobacteraceae bacterium | reverse complement strand
CTGAAACCAGTTGATGATTTAACGAAATGTGCACCCGCTTCAACAGAAAGTTCACACGCTTTAACAATTTCAGTTTCAGTTAAGAGGCAGTTTTCAAGAATGACTTTAAGGATTGCTTTGCCTTCAAGTGCAGCAACAACGCCTTTAATATCGTTTAATACGTAGTCATATTCGCCATTTTTCATTGCTGCTACATTTAATACCATATCGATTTCGTTTGCACCGTCTGCAATTGCTTGCTTTGTTTCAGCAGCTTTTACAGAAGTTACGCTTGCACCAAGAGGGAAGCCAATTACTGAACAAACTTTAACGTCTGAACCAGCTAATTGTTCCTTCACTAATGATACGTAGTAAGGATTAACGCAAACTGAAAAGAAACCATGTTCTTTTGCTTCTTCACAAACTTTGATAACCTGTGCTTTTGTTGTTTCTGGTTTTAAAATTGTGTGGTCAATATACTTTGCTAAATTCATCTCTTCGTCTCCTCATTATATACAATTTTTTTGAAGCACCTATAGCTACCCAATTAACTATAGCTGCTACTCTATATAGAAAAGAGGGAATTGCAGTCTTCTAAGCTGCAATTCCCAGACCTGTTTACCCTTCAGGCCCTTCTACTAGCATCTTTAAATATAGCTATTTAACTATAATACTGCTAATTTGTCGCCATTTTTGATGCCTGCAGCGTTGCCTTCATCAATGTCGAGGTGGAATTCAAGTGCATACGTTTCGTGAACACGTACTAATACGTTTTCAAAAATAAGGCCTCTTTTGCCTTCTACTTTAACAGATACTTCTTCTTTGTCTTTTACGCCAAAGCTCTCTGCATCTGAAGTATGCATATGGATATGTCTAGCAGCTGCAATAATGCCTTTTTCGATAACAACTTCGCCTTTAGGGCCAACAAGCTTTGCGCCTGGGCTGCCATCAATATCACCTGAATCTCTAACAGGTGGCACTACGCCTAATGCAAAACCGTCAGCAAGTGAAATCTCTGCTTGAGTTGCGCCTCTTGCAGGACCGAGTACTCTCATAGTCAATGTACCTTTAGGGCCAACTACTTCGATTTTTTCATTAGCCGCGTATTGACCAGGCTGTGAAAGATCCTTAAATTTTGTGAGTTCGTAACCTTCTCCAAAGAGAATCTCGATGTGTGCTTTGCTTAAATGTACGTGTCTGTTTGATAATCCAACAGGAACTAAACCTTTCATGCATGTACCTCCTCAACAAATTTAGAGTGTGTGCTACTATGCCAACTAGACATATGCACAAAACACCCAACTATAAACATTATAGTATGCTTCACTAAAAAGTCAAAGCTAAAAATCTTAATAAATGTTGAAATTTGAGTTATTAGACACAAAAAAGCATGCTATTTACGCATGCTTTTTATTGTTTAAAGGCCTTAAATTATTTTTGGTAAACTTCAGGTTTCAAAGTTGCTATATATGGTAAATTTCTATAACGCTCTGCAAAGTCAATACCATAGCCAACAATAAACTCGTCAGGAATCTCATAGCCAACATACTTTACAGCAATATTAGCTTTTCTTCTCTCAGGCTTATCGAGCAAAGTGCAAATTTCTAAACTAGCAGGCTTTCTTGAAAGGAAATTGTCTTCTAAGTATTTAAGTGTTAAGCCTGTATCAATAATGTCTTCAATAATCAGAACATGCTTGCCTTCAATGCTGTAGTCCAAATCCTTAATGATTTTTACTACGCCTGAACTCTCCGTTGAACTGCCGTAGCTTGAAGCGGCAATAAAATCAATTTGAAGTGGCAGGTTAATTTTTCGAATTAAGTCTCCCATGAAAATGTTAGCGCCCTTAAGGACCCCAATTACTAACAATTCTTTGTCTTCATAATCTGCCTGAATGGCTTTAGCCAATTCACTGACACGAAGTGCCAAGGTTTCTTCCGAATATAAAACTTCTTTTACGTCGTTAATCATCGCATTACCTCCGAATATTATGAGTCGCGCAAACCATATCTTTCGTATTTCTTCCTCATTATAACCTGAAACACAATAATTTTCTACTGCTTAGCGTAAAATAAACGATTATTTTTTTTTATTATGTACCTAATGTTCGTGTTTATGCAGTGTCTTACTCACTAATCTCTATGGCTCCACTGGTAAACTGTAGGAATGACGACAAGTGTCAATAGTGTTGACACCATCAAGCCGCTCATGAGTGCAATGGACATAGGCGTAAATAACTTACTGCCACTAAAGACCAGTGGTAATAAACCTATAACGGTCGTTGCTGTCGTCAGCATAATCGGTCTAAAGCGCTTTTCTACTGCGTCAATACAAGCAGCTTTAACGGTTTTACCCTGTGACCTTTCGGCATTAATAAAGTCCATTAAAATAATCGCGTTGTTGACGACAATTCCGAGCAAGCTCACAATCCCTAACATGGAAAGGAATGAAAGGTCCTGTCTCGCTAAATACAAGCCCACAAATGAGCCTATAGCTGACAGCGGAATGGTTAGTAAAATAATAAGTGGCTGTGTAAAAGACTTAAACTGAATCAATAAGATTATATAGACAAAGAATACTGCAAAAATACCGGAAGCGCCTATATTGCCAAAATTCTCTTTTATCTTTTCGGCTTCCCCATCAAATACAATTGCGACGCTGTCTGGTGGGTTCTCGTTAAGTATTCCAATTAAGGCCTTTTTAATTTCAATGGAACTATAGCCTGGTAGGACATCGCAAAATACCTGAACGGTCTTGTCTCCATTGTATTTTTTTATGACGCCATATTCTGAGGTCAAATCAATATTGGCAACGGTTTTAAGCGGTACCTTGTTTTGTGTGAGCGACGACTTCACAAAATAGTTTTCAAGGTCAGTCGTGTCCACAATACTGCTTTTTAAAACAATAGGATACTCTTTATCTAGAAGCCGTATGGTGCTGCTCTCTCGCCCTCTCAATGCAATAGATATTTCATTTTGCAAATCATAGGTGGATATGCCGCTATAATCTGACTGGTTTTCGTCCAACATCACTCGGTACTCATAAGCACGGTGCTCGTAATCTGAAGACAGATTAGTCGTCCCTGGAATTTTCTCTAGGTCCGAAATGATTTGCTGTGCAACCTCACCCAGATGGTCAAGCACATCTCCTGTCACGCGAATCCGTATGGGAGAACCAATCGGCTCACCTTGCTCTAATTGCTTTATATGTGCCGTACCCCCAACCAATTCTCCATTTAACTTTCTTTGAAAAGTTGCAGCAAATTCCCCCAAGTCTAGGTATGCTTTGCCCCTGCCAATTTGATTAAGGTCAAGCTTTACCATGATCTGCGCTTCTTGGTTAGAAGGCGCTGTAATGGGCAGTGTATTATAGAATTTAGGTAAGCCACCACCAACGGCAGTCGTAAAACTTAAAACTTCCTTCTCGTTTTTTAGCATTCTCTCAACCGAATCTGCTAGAACTGCGGTTTGGTCAAAATCACTATTGCGCTCTGAATGCAGATCAATATAAAGCATGTCTGTGTCTGCATAGGGAAAAAACTTTAGACCCGTATGCAACCCTATAAAAGCTGCACCTGAAGCCATTAACAACAATAGAATTGCAAATATTGCTTTATGCGCCATTGCTTTTACCAACATCTGATTAAAGAATTTTCTCAGCCCCGTGCGTTTGCCCTTTGTCCGTCCCAAACCTGGTTTTAGCAACATATACGCCATACTGGGCGTAATAAAAATAGCGACCAGATACGAGAGGCACAAACTAATGATGATAATTGAAGGCAAACTGACTATATACTCCCCTGCTATTGAAGGCAGCACCAACAAAGGTAGAAATGCTGCAACCGTGGTCAGTGTAGAAGTAAATACAGGCAGCGCAATTTCACGTGTTCCCTTAACGCAGGCCTCCATACGATCAATACCTTCGTCTAGCTTTACCTGAATGCTGTCTATTACAACAATGGCGTTGTCTACTAACATGCCAAGTGCCACAATTAACGAGGCGACTGAAATTTGGTGAAGGTCTATTTTGAAGAGCTTCATAAATAAAAAGGTTAATACGATGCTTGAGGGAATTGCAGTAGAAACAATGAGTGCATTTCTCAGCCCCATTCCCACAAAAACGACTATTAGTACAAATAGCATGCCTTCCAGCAAATTAAGGTTAAAACTGTCCAGGGAGGCCTTTACGGTGTCTGGTTGGTATAATACCAAGTCAAACTGTATGTCCTTAGGTAAGCGTTTCTGGTAAGCCTCAAGTATACCTTTGACGTCGTTGCCTACGAGTACGACATTCTTTTCTTTTTGAAAATAGCCCGTCAACAGAACCGCCGCTTCACTGTTATGCATAATCTTAAAATTGGAGTCGCCGCTATCCATGCTAACCTGTGCGATGTCTCTTAGTCTCAATATGGCCCCATTTTCCCTTGAAATACCTATTACAAGATTCTCAATGTCTCTAAGATGCTTAAATGTGCCGACTGCCTTAAGATTGACCTTAATCTGGTTAGACTTAATTTGCCCTGAGGGAATTTCAATATTTTGCAGTTTAAGGAGTTGAACCAAATCATTTAATGATAAACTAAGTGCATTGAGTTTTCTATAATCTACTTCTACAGACACCTGTTTGCTCTGCTCACCAACCACATCAAATTTAGAAATACCTTTAACTTTTGAAAGTTCTTCTCGTAGCTGACTTGCATAGTCCGCCAGTTCTTCAGAAGTATACTGAGCACCGGACATGCTGATCATAATGCCTGCGGTTTCTACAAGGTCTGTGTCAATTTCAGCTGACTGTACTTCACTTGGCAGTTCTTTTTCTAAATCGTCTAAGCGATTCCGCAAGTCTTTCCAGCCTTTTTCCGTGTTCGTACCATAAACAAGGCGCACAAATACAACGGACATACTGTTATAGGAATAGGAAAAGGAATAATCATAACCTTCCAGCTCCTTAAGCTCTTTTTCTATTTTGGATGTAACTAACTTTTCGACGTCTTCTGGAGACGCCCCGGGGTAAATCATGCTAACCATTGCTACTGGCGCATTGATTTCAGGGTACTCTTGTCTTGGCAAAAAATAGTAATAATAAAACCCAGTTAAGAGCAGTATTGCCAGTATAAACAATGTGATTTTTCGATTTTTGATGGCCGTTTCAATGAATCGCATATACTCACGTCCCTCTTTCTACTGAATCTTAACATCGTCTGCGCTGTCTATGTTCTTGATGCCGCCAATGACAATTTGCTCATCGGCATTAAGGCCACTGACAATGGCTAGATTTTTATCGACTTGAAGGATTTCAACCGGCTTTTTAACCGCTTTATTATTTTCTACGACAAATACAAAGTCGTATTCACCTGACAAAATGACGTTGAGTGGAATGACAACACCCTTACACTGTCCATTTGGAATTTCAACTTCTCCTACGGCTCCCAGTGGGAAAGTGCCCTGTGTCAATTGAACTTGAACTTCATAGGTTCTCGTTGTTTGATCTGGGGTATCGGATATGCTCAGCAGCTTTCCCTTCACCGTTTGTTTGTCCACAGTTACAATAACGCCCGTTCCGAGTTTAAGCGCTTGGTAGTCTTTTTGACTGACACCAAATGAGAAAATTTGAGCTTTATTTTGTATGATAACTACCGGGTAACCTGCAGCTATAATCTCGCCCTTCTCGTAAAGCACGTCTATTACCTTGCCTTCAAAGTCAGAGACGAGTCGGGTATTTTCCAGTGTCGCCTTACTTTGATCTAAGCCAGATGATGCTTGACTCAGCTGAGCCTTAGCTGCTAAATAGTCTTGTTGCGCTATTTGATAGTTTAAGGTGAGTTCGTCAAAGGTATATTGATTGATTGCACCTACTTTAAGCAGTTGCTCATTTTTTGTCAGTTGGTCTTTGAGATAGGATAAGGCGTCTTCCGACTTCTTTAAAACAGCACGGGCAGCTTCTAACTGCGCACTCGAAGCATCAACACCGATCTGGTATTGATGCTTGTCAAGCACAGCCAAAAGCTGCCCTTTTTTAACATTTTTTTCCTTTTTCAGCCGAAACCGTCCCCAACCTGCCCCCGATTGTAAAACCTAGTTTTTTAACCGTTTCAGATTTAACCGTTCCGACATAAGTCAGGTATGTAGTTTTTGTTTCGACCTTGGCTGCTTGTACTGTCACGGGTTTTGGTACTGACGACGTGGTGAGCTCCTTAGTGTTTGAACATCCTGTCATTAATAGAACAAGGCTGATTCCCAACAAACAAGCTTTCCCAGCGACTTTCATACCTATCCCTCCGTTAAAGATCGAATCTTGTCAATATGTTATTAAAATAGAGATCCATGAGTACACGGACATCGTTTTCTAATCGCTTCATATCCTTAAGACCATTGTAGATGATGACCTCTGTCAACCCATCAATAACGCTCTTACTGATTACGCGCGATATCATGTCCTTATCAAAACTGTTACCTTTAGTTTGTACCACATCTACTACGTACTTACTCACCTTTGTCTCAATTATTTCAGCAAAGTGACTTCTTGCACTCTTATAACGCGTTCCCTCTGAACACTTGATAAGAATCACAATTTCATCCTTATTGAGCTGAACAATTTTCATAAACTGACTTGTAAAGGCATTTCTGAAATTGACATACTCTGAACTTTCATTTTGCTTGAGCTCATCAAATTGGATATTGTTAAATAAATCTGTGATTTCGACAAACGTTGGCTCCACTATCGCTTCGAACAAATACTCTTTGCTCTCATAATAACGATAAATATTGCCTACCGTAATGCCTGCATTAACCGCAATTTCTCGCATTGATGCCTTTGAATACCCTTTGTTCAAAAACTCTTTTCTCGCTGATTCTAAAATGTTCATACGTACATAATCTTTCAACACTTGCATTTTTAAACCCCTGCCTTCATAAAAAATAAAATATTAAGTGAGGGAATGACATGTAGAAATTTGCCTAATCGTCTTAGATCATAAAGAATAAGAAACCACTATGCATTTTTCTAGCATGTAGAATTCCCAAAGCAAAATAATGTGCTCTATAATGAATTATAACTAAGGAGTTAGTAGTTTACAACATTTAGTAGAAAAATAAAAATTTCGGCTTTACAAATTTCCAAAATTTATTAAAAAACTATGTTAAAAAGACAATAAAAAGACTATATATAGTATTTTATATGGTGTTTTTAAACTATATACAGTCTCAGCTCAATAATGTTACTTTTTGTTAACATTTGCAATTTTGTAGCTATTCTCATCGTTTTGCTTCTCATTAGTGCATTAAACTCGCTGCCATTAGACCAGGGACCATGGCCCAAAGAAATGGCATTTTGCCTGTAATCAGTTTTGGAACCTGCGTAAATTGTCTGTGCTTCACCCATAAAAGCAATTGTTTTAGGGCATAAACTGCTACAAACATGACCATGCCAATGAGCAGTGCTATAAACAACACTTTACACTGTATAACCGGTGAAAGCGCCATGAGGTATTTACAGTCCCCACCGCCTAATACACCTACTAGGAATAGGCCAAAACTTATAATTGTTACAAGTGCCATATTAGAAAGCCACGCTGACATTTCCAAATAATTCAGTTGTGCGCCAATCATCAACATAAAGCCAAATAGGACTAGATTAATCCAATTGGGAATTCGTTCTGTATAGAGGTCATACAGCGCAAGCCCCAGCGTTATCAAAATAATGACCAATTGCAAATAAAGCCATCGATCACTGCCAAGTATAGAAATCATGAGAACACTACCTCCCTGTGGGCTATTTTAATAAGGTCGCCGCTTTTAAGCTGAAAATACTGGTTGCTGGTGATTCTCTTTCCGTTTACATAAGTCCCATTTAAGGACTGATTGTCTTTAATATAGTATAGTCCCTGATTATGGTGAACCTCAGCGTGCATGCGCCCTATACCCGTCTCGTCCATGACCAGATCGCAGACACTTGGGTTTCTTCCTATTGTCACCACATCTTTTTGAATGCTGTAATAACGCGGGCCTTCATCCATTCGAACCATAAGTACGGCCTTCGCAACCTGTTCATTTAATAGTACGGTTTCTTCTGATCCCGTTTCCCATGCAGGTGCTGAAAAAGGCATGCTCGTAGGTTTAGGCATAGGCTCTCTGAAAGTTTCTTCATCGGCTGCAGATTCTGCGGATTGTCTAAGTGCTTCTGAAACGTCGTTTTTTCTTGCCGCCTTAGACTTCACGGGCCTGTGCTGCTTTTTACTTTCCTTTTCTACCACTATAGAACCGCCAAACTTCTCCTTAAGCTTCTGCACGATGTAAACCGAGATTGCCATTACAACCATACAAACGCCCAGCTTACTGCTTGGGCTCATAGGTGCTAGAATGCCAACACCTGCACTGAGAATAACGCCTACAAAAACGGGTGCCCAGTACCAAGGCGGAAGCCCTTTTAGTTCCAAATTCAACTTAGGCTTAGTTTTTTCTTTTGGAGGTGCTTTTTCAGGTGCTACAACCTTGTTGTTTTGAGTGAAGGGACTAACCATTTGAGGTTGCGGCTGATGATAAGAACTATCAATTGAATTTGGTGTTTCTATAGCCACAGGTTCCACTTGCTGCCAATCGTTTTTTACTAACAGATCAATTAAAGTTCTAAAACTGCAACTTTCTTGTCTGAGTTTTAATAAAAGCTGTATAAACAAGGGATGTGCCAAAGCACCCTGACCATTCATGTATGAGTCCATCCAATTGAGCAGTAGGTTCGACAGTGCTGTTTTAGGCTCATTGCAACTTTCCTTTAAAGGCACATAGACGAGGTAGAGCATTGAATAATATGAGTCCATATAAATATAGCGCTCGTCTAAAATAATGTTTTCAGGCTTAAGTTGATAGGCCATCAATGTTTGAATACTGCTGCCTAACATTTGCAGTAGCTGTTCCAGTCTTGGCCCTTTGAGGTTCTCTAATAGTGACTTGACGGGTATGAGCTGATGCAGAGGCATAATTAAACTCTCCCTGCCGTCTACGTACTGACAGCTTAGGGGAACCGCCGGCAGCTGACGATTAGTCGTCAGCATGCCGAGGTGAAAGGTTTGTATCGCTTCTGTCTCACTAATTGCATAAATGAGGCAGTTGTCTCCGTTGATTTGTTTTTCGGTTAGCATGGGTAGGTCACCTCTATTTTTTAGGTACTTCTGTATCAAAATTACCGCCAGTCATTCTACCTGTTATGTTGTCAAAAAAACTCAATAATCTACTTTTAAACAAGATCGCCAATCCCGCCAAAATCAAAATCAATAACACCAATTCCACAGTCCCTAAACCCGATTCGTCTTTCATAAATCTTACAATTGCATTTTTCATAGCTGCATTCCTCCTAATAATATGGGTGACATGAGTAAAACCATCATAATCAACAGATGAATCATGCTCGGCAGCATAGACGCCATGTCCGCTTGATTCAGCTGTTTTACCAAATAACTGTACTTCTCTTCGTTGAGTTCCGACAAATCTGTTTTAAGTTGCTCTAGTACAAGCGTGTTGCCCGTCTGTTCATAGAGCGCAATGCGCTGGAGCATTTTTCCAAGCGATTTGTACTGCAGTTGTACATTGAAGTTTAGAATTGCCCCTTCAAGAGGCGTGCCAGTCTTAAGGTCTGCCGTAAACTGTGAAACCGCAGGCCCTATAAAAGCGTCCTGTTCAAAGGCCTCAAAGCTGTCTATCAAACTGTTGACACAGTGTACACCGCCGTATATGAGCATGAGCGTTTTATGCATCAAACTTGGCGTGATGCATATTAAGTGCCTGAGACGCTTCTTTTCCTTAGTTTGAATCTGCTTAACCTTGTCCGCCAGCTTAGCACCTATAATAACCAGCGCAAGCACCAAGGCATACAATAGGCTCATACCAAAGAACATGCCGCTAAAAACACCAACAGCTACGGCAACTAGCAGGGTTTGAACCACCTCCTTTCGGCTCAAATCAATTTTTTGTAAAAAGTTATTTAAAACCACCGCCACTGCCTATCCCTCCTCTAACAACATCCGATGTTCATTTTTATAGAACATATGACAGGAAAAGCTGTAGACGCCTGTACAGACCAATAACAGTACAAGCCCTCGTCCTGACTCATAAAGGTTCACAAAGTATTCCGGTGCCATGTTGCGCAGTGCGACTATCGCAAACAGCGGCATCAGCATCATAATGTGAAATTCTCCTCGCTTTTGAGCCAGTCGGTTAACAAATTCCCTTTTGAACTTGAGGAGTTCTGACAATAGTTCTGCAAATTGAACCATCAAATTTTCTATACCAATACCTGTTTTCAAGCTAGTCCCAATCATATCTGTCCCACGCTCTAGAAGTGGCACTTGTGACAACTTTGCCAGCGGTTTTAAACTGTCCTCACTAAACAAGCCAATTTTAATTTCCAGCTCTAATTGTTGTAGGGGTTCCTTTAGCGAAGCAGGCAATTTCCCCTCTCGCTCAAGTCCACATATCACTGCTGAAATACCAGAACTAAGTGACAAGCCACAGCCTATCTGAGCCGCTAAAAGCTCGTAGAAGAGCTTAATGCCATCTAATGTTTCTTCGTACGCATCCCGTATCAAACGTCGCCCTAGCCAAATCAGGTTAGGGCTGAGCAGGACAGCGGTTACGGGGTACAAGTACCATTTGCTTAACCAGGCATAGTGAACTGCACCACTCCAAATAATCCAAATGAGTACATTGAGTATCACTTTCCAAAGTTGCGGCTTATAGCGTTTAAATTCCGCTAGCAGCGACTTAATCAAGCGACCCACCCCCCAGATGCGTTATAGAGGGTTTCTGTGACAATCTCTTCACCTGTACAGCCGCAAACCCGAATCAGTTCAGCAATGCGCCTGACACCGTCGGCTTGTCTTTCTAAATGAATAACATAATGAATACCAGAGGCTATCTGCTGTCTTATAGCAGAGGTGGTCGTCAGTCCTGAGGCTAGTGCCATGGTCTCAATCCGCTGAAGCATGTCTCTTGCAGAGTTGGCATGGCCTGTGCTCATGGAGCCTTCATGGCCTGTATTCATGGCCTGAAGCATGTCGTGAGCCTCTGCCCCTCTAATTTCTCCAACGATTATCCTATCTGGGCGCATACGTAGTGAGGCGCGAATCAGTTCTGTCATGGAAATTTGACTCAGGTCCTGTTGTTTTAGCGTCCTCGTTTCTAATGAAACCAGATTCTCAACACTTTCTAAACAAAGTTCCGCACTATCCTCAATGGTAATAACCCTATCCACCACATCTATTTCTTTGCACAAGCAGTTGAGCATGGTCGTCTTGCCTGAACTGGTTGAACCGCTGACAAAAATACTCTTTTTAGAATGCACCAGCCCTTTTAAAAATTTAGTCATACGTGCATCACAACACCCTTTAGCCTCTAATATACTGATGTCATTGAGCTCTTTTTTAAATTTCCTTATTGTAATAATTGGCCCATTTAAAGCAATTGGCTTTAATACGATGTGAACCCTTGAGCCATCTTTTAGACGGGCATCTACTATTGGCTCTTTTAAATTAACAACCCGATTCACCGACGAAACGATGCGCTGAATAAGTGCATTGATTCGCTCTTCGCTGATTGACAGCGGGTAAGAAAGTCTTTGACTGCCCTTTTCTATAAATAGATTGGTTGTGCCGTTAATCATTAATTCGGATACGCCTTTCTCTTCTAGGAAAGGTGTGAGAAAATCTAGGGCACTTAGCCTGTGCTGTAATTCTTGTACTTGCAAATTTCTTATGTTCAAACTGACAGATTCATCGGCTTGAAGGCTTACCCACTGATTCAACGCCATTTGAACCGCATCTTCACTGAGTTCTCCCCCTCTAAGCAAGGCACAAAATGCTTTATAGTCTTCGTCTGTTGTCCATACGCATTGCATGGCTTACCTCCTTTGTTGTTTAAGCCCACTGTATAATTTGACTAGCTAACTGTTCTGGGCTTTCAGGGCTGCTCTGAGCATGGTATACCTTCACGTCCAGCTTCGGTTCAATTTGGTTGAACCAAACTTGTAACTGCTGTAATTGTTTTAAAGACGCTGAGGGTTCATGGGTTGCAATGACTAACTTATCAAAATGACGAACCATTTTTTTTAAGTGGTCTTCTCCGTACAAACCTGAATAAAGTAACCGTTGTGGATACGGTGCAATTAGTTCTTCAAACGCAGTATCCCAGTAAGCTGAATCCACAGCCAATAGGTCTACTGGGTGTCTCACTGCACTGACATAATGAAATTCCAGTTGTTGCTCCGCCACCACGCTTTGTCCGTTTCCCCAAAGAAACCCCGCTATGTGCTCACTTAAGGAGCTAGTTTGAATTTGTCTGAGATTGGGCGCTGAACACCCAAAAATAGATGCATCCACACAAAGTGTTTTATGAGACTGGGTGTAGCACTGATCTGCTAAAAAGTTAAAGCACTGCTTTGTCCAATTGCTTTCACAGGGGTCGAGCAGCCAAATGGCATTGGCTTTATTAATTGACTTGGATTTTGTTTGTACGTTCTTCATTTTAACCATTTTATTAACTTCTTTGATAAAACTTTCCATATTCTGATAAATAAAAACTTCCCCTGGGGAAGTCGTTGGAGACTCTGATAAAATACCGGTCGGAAACTTCTGTACCTGTTGAAG
>JBGSUZ010000373.1:0-1504 GCA_041753235.1 Acidaminobacteraceae bacterium | reverse complement strand
TGGTATATAAGCCAAAACAAACGCCGATCAAACGAGGTGCTAAATGAAAATGATTAACGAATTCTTTGACCGACATCTTGGTTATTTTATGGTATTACCAGCGATAGTGCTCATTTTGCTCTTCTCGGTACTGCCAATACTTGCTTCGACTCAATATGCTTTTTTTGACTTTCAGCTGAACGATCAGCAAAAATCTGGCCTTTATTTTAAAACCCATTATAATGCAGACGTTGTACAAGAGACCCTTGAATATTTGGTCTATTACGGAGAAATGGAACTCAGCGCGCCACTGTCTAGTGGAGACAAGTCTGCTGTTGAGGACTTTATAAAATTAGTAGGGACAAGTCAGCAAACGCTTGCGCTTGAACTACCGAGCAAAGGTATAGCAGAAATTTCAGACAAACAATTGAAAACCTATGAAAGTACGGACGCGCTTCTTAAGGCTGAACTTGCAAAGCTTTACGCCGAGCATACAAAGCTTCAGTTTAATGAGGACATTACAGCAGTTGCTTCAGCAATGGACAGCGCGCTGATCAAAAAGAATTTTACTGGTGGTAAACAGTTTGCAGCAGTCCTCACAGACACGCGTGTGCATCACACACTGGGCGTGACTTTGTTTTTCACCGTTTTATCTGTTGGGTTCGAACTCGTTCTTGGGTTGGCTTTAGCCCTCATTATGAACAAGGCCATGCGGGGAAAAGGACTTATACGGACACTTTCGCTTATACCGTGGGCAATTCCTACATCGGTTGCGGCGCTTATTTGGGCTTACATGTACGACGGCTCCAGTGGTATAGTGGCTATTTTATTAGAAAAAGCCCATATTTTAGGCAGTTCAACAGACCTGCTCATGTCCAGTCGTGCAGCTTTAGGCGCTGTTATTATGGCAGACGTATGGAAGACCACACCTTACATGGCACTCCTTCTCTTAGCTGGGTTACAAACTATTTCAGCTAGCCTTTATGAAGCTGCAGAAGTGGACGGTGCCAGCAAGTTGAAGCAGTTTTGGCATATTACTCTGCCGATGTTAAAACCGTCTATTCTTATAGCACTGCTATTTAGAACCCTAGACGCATTCCGTGTGTTCGACTTGATATATGTTCTCACAGGCGGCGGTCCGGGCGGTTCAACCGAGTCAATTTCACTCTACGCCTATAAGACCATGTTTGCCCAAACTAAGTTTGGCTACGGCGCTGCAATTGTCATTGTTATGGCAGTGACGGTCGGTATCATTTCCTATGCGTACATGAAAATACTCAATGTTAAATTAATTCAGGATTAGGAGGTGGCACATGAGAAAACAATCTAAGTGGAATAAGCTGTTGATGTGTGCCATCATTGGCTACTTATTTATCATTATTTTTCCGTTCATTTGGGTCTTGATTACTTCTTTCAAACCAGAGTCGGACATATGGGGAGACAAGGCACTCAGCCTTGTTGGCTCTAAATTGACACTTGAACATTACAGGGCACTTTATGAAGCCCATTTGTTTAACGCACTCAA
>JBGSUZ010000372.1:0-4599 GCA_041753235.1 Acidaminobacteraceae bacterium | reverse complement strand
TCTTTCTTTATTTCTTGCTTCTAACGAAGCTCAATAATGTGTCTGTAAAGGCAAAGGATGAAATCGGTTCGCTTATCGCAACGGGCGTCACCTTTATGTTTGCCTTTCAAATTATAGAAAATATCGGTATGACGATTGGTTTGATGCCTGTAACTGGTGTTACATTGCCGTTTCTTAGCTACGGTGGTTCCTCTATTATGATTTCTATGATGGGGATCGGCTTAGCGATGAATGTGCATATACGTAGAAGACGTACCAGCTATAATGTATAATGCTCGGTACAGTGTAAACTGTGTCGTTTATAGAAATTTGGAGGAAATGAATGATCAAGAAATTAGAGCCACTATTATATCGCGTTGAAAAACCAGCACGTTATATTGGTGAAGAAATGAACATGGCTAAAAAAGAAGTGACACCAGATATGGTGCGTTATGGATTTGCTTTCCCAGATGTCTACGAAGTCGGTATGTCTCACCTTGGGATGCACATTTTATACCAATTGAAAAATGCACAAGAAGATATGTTCTGTGAGCGCATATTTACGCCTTGGCCAGACATGGAAGCACTGATGCGAGAAAATGGTTTGCCGCTGCACACCCTTGAAACGTATACACCAGTTAAAGAACTGGACTTCTTAGGGTTTACGCTACAGTATGAACTTTCTTATACCAATATTCTCAATATGCTAGACCTTGGCGGTATACCACTTCTTTCTAAAGATAGAACAGAAGCAGACCCAATTATTTTGGCAGGTGGACCTTGTGCTTATAACCCAGAACCTCTTGCAGATATTATTGATATTTTCATTATAGGTGAAGGTGAAGAAGTCAATTTAGAAGTACTGAGACTGTTCAAGGAATTTGGCAAAGGCAAACGCCATGAATTCCTTAGAGCTGCTACAAAAATTAAAGGCGTTTATGTGCCAAGTCTTTACGAGGTAACTTACAATGAGGACGGCACTTTAGCCAGCTTTGAACCCAAATTTGACGATGTGCCAAGAACAGTACAAAAACGGATTTTACAAGTCTTTGACGAAGCGTTCTTCCCTGAGAATTTCCTAGTGCCAAACATTGATACGGTACACGACAGAGCCATGGTTGAAATCTTTAGAGGCTGTACAAGAGGCTGTAGATTCTGCCAAGCGGGAATGCTCTACAGACCAATTCGTGAGCGTTCTGTAGACAATATAATGAATATCGTTGAAGCCCTTGTGAAGAACACTGGGTTTGAAGAGTTATCACTAGCATCGCTTAGTACCTTAGACTACTCTCATATTGAAGAGCTTATTCATAAACTCGTTGAAAAATACGAAGACCAAAAAATCGGTATTTCACTGCCTTCATTGAGACTTGACTCGTTCTCCGTGGACATTTTAACTGAAATCCAAAAAATAAGAAAAACAGGTCTGACCTTTGCACCAGAAGCTGGAACGCAAAGATTGAGAGACGTTATTAATAAAGGTGTTAACGAAGACGATTTGACTGCAGCGATGGAGCAAATTTTTGCACTGGGCTGGAATAAAGTTAAGCTGTATTTTATGATGGGTCTGCCAACAGAGACAATGGAAGACTTAGAAGGCATCAACGAATTGGCTGAAAAAGTGTGCTACCTTCATAAAATCACACCAATTGGTCAAAGAATGGATGGTTTAACGGTAACTGTTTCTACTTCTTGTTTCGTACCAAAACCATTCACGCCATTCCAGTGGTTCCCACAGGATAAAATGGAAGTCTTTGAAGAAAAGCAACGTCATTTAAAATCTATTATTAGAAACCGTAAGGTTAAGTTCAATTACCATGAAGCTAAGACGAGTGTAATAGAAGCGGTATTTGCAAGAGGAGACAGACGCCTCGGCAAAGCCCTAATTGTTGCATGGGAAAGCGGTTGTCGATTCGATGGTTGGTTAGAGTACTTTGACTACGATAAATGGATCGCAGCCTTTGAGCAAACCGGCATTTCGGTAGACTTCTATGCTCATAGAGCAAGAAGTTATGATGAGCTCTTACCATGGGATCACATTGACTGCGGCGTTACAAAAGAATTCCTCATTCGAGAAAATGAAGACGCATTAGCTGGAAAGACAACTAATGATTGTCGTGAAGGCTGTACAGCTTGCGGTATTAACACAGGCTTGATAGGAGGACTTTGCTAAAATGATTTTACGGATTCAATATAGAAAAAACGGCATGATGAAATTTTTATCTCACCTTGATATGGTACGCCTTGTAGAAAGAAGTCTCAGACGTGGCGGCATGCCCCTCAAGTTTAGTCAAGGCTATAACCCACACCCTAAAATTGCCTTTGCTGCGCCACTTTCGGTAGGCGTAACTTCGGACTATGAATTGGTTGACATCGAACTTACAGAGGAAGTTGACTTAAACGACTTTAAAGAAATGTTCCCGAGAATATTCCCAGGTGGCATTCAAATGGTGCGTTGTCAGTACCTTGAAAGTTCGAAGTCCCTCATGAGCATGGTCAGTGACTGTGCTTACGCCGTTAAGGTTTCAGGCGATGAAGAGACGCTTGCTAAATTTGCGAAGTTCTCCGAATGTCTATTAGACCAAGACGAACTAATTGTGGTTAAAAAGAGCAAAGAAAAGCGCAAACCTGATAAAGAAGTCAATGTTAGACCACTTATAAAGGAATTTGCAGTTTTAGACGTTAATGCAGAAGAAGTCATTTTACGCATGAAATTAGCATCGGGTTCAGTGGGCAATTTAAAGCCAGATACGGTTGTGGAACAAATTGCAAAACTTGGTGAGATTACAATAGAGCCGCATAACATTCGCATTCATAGAGTAATGCTCTTCGGAGATGAAGGTAAGACGGAATTGTACGTACTTTCATAATATTGATTGTGAGTAGTTAAACAATTGTATTGAGAACTCTAGGAAGGGGCTGTAACAAGTGAATCAAATTTATATAGACGGCTGCTACACCCTCAATAGAACAGCAGTTATAGAAGACGGCGCGCTGGACCATCTTTATTTTGAAAAGATGAAAGAGGATATACAAGAAGGCAATATCTATTTAGGGCGTGTCACGCAGGTTATTCCAAGTATGAACGCAGCCTTTGTAGATATTGGCAAAAAAGAAAATGCGTATTTGCATTTTAGAGATTCAGTGCCGTGGTCAACGGATGGCCCAAACCCTTCTGGCAAAAGTGATAAAATAGGCAAACACCTGAAGGGTGGCATGGAAATTTTCGTGCAAATCATTGGCGATGCAAGCCAGTATAAGGGTTGTAAAGTGACCATGAAATTAGCAATTCCAGGTAAATACATTGTACTCATGCCGCTCTCAACTCAGCGCTCTGTGTCTCGAAAAATTTCGGATAACAAAGTTGAAAAGGCACTGCAAAAAAAAGTTCATCAAGTCCTGCCGCCAGAAGCAGGCTATATTATTCGGACAGAGGCTGCTACAGCCTCTGAGGAAGAATTCGATGCTGAAGTAGCAGCACTTTGGGCACGCTGGGAAGAACTTTACCGTCAGCGCATTACTGTGAAAGCACCAAAGTTGCTGACTAAAACAGCTAGCACCTTGCAACGTGCTGTACTGGATCACCTTAATGAGCAGACCGAATTTGTTAAAGTGAACCAAGCAGAACTCTTTATGAATCTGCGAGAGTTCACTAAACAGATGGGTTTAGAAGCGTTAAGCAGCAAATTGCAGCTGGTTGAAGATCCGCTTATGTTTGAAAAAATAGGGATTGAGAAATCTATAAGAAACTTAACACAGAGGGAAGTATCGCTTCCTGGCGGTGGTTTTTTAATTGTAGATGAAACTGAAGCCATGACTATGATAGATGTGAATAGCGGTAAAAGTAAAAGTGGCTATAGTCAAAGAGATTTAGCACTGGCAACTAACTTAGAAGCTGCAATAGAGTCAGCCAAACAGATCAAGCTTAGAAACTTGGGTGGTATTATATTAATTGACTTTATAGATATGGATCATAGTTCAGACAGACAGGAAGTACTCAAAGTCTTTAGAGCGGAAGCTTTTAATGACCGAGTGGGCATCAATGTCATGGGCTTTACGGCCTTAGGTATTTTGGAAATGACACGTAAGAAGGCTGGTAAGCGACTTTCGGACTTTTTAAATGGCACGTGCAGCTGTTGTCATGGGATTCGAGACAATTCCATAGATAAAATGACTGACGAACTACTTAAGGACATCATACGGAAATTCAGGCATAACCCGACGGAACTTATGTGCTACCAGATTGACCAGCGTCTTGCAGATCAACTGGAGTTGATTAGTGAGGAGGTCAATCGTTGGCTGGCGGAAGTGACGAGTGATGTAGAATATGAAGTCCTGCCATTTTTAAGTGGTGGCTTCAAAATGACTTATATGGGCAGAAGAAAATAAGCAATCATTTCTGCAAAAGGTTGTTGACAGTGGGTTTGGCCTATGATATTATTAATTGTCGGTTACCGCACGAAAAAGGTTCCATAAATTGCGATGTCTAAAAACATTGCAATACCTAATCTCGCCGATGTCGGAGCGGCCCAGGCATCGGGCCGAGCCTTGCGTGGCCCAACGCAGTGCATCGAGGTGGGTCACCGAGGCATCATAGGTCAGGCGGTTGATCATCAGCGC
>JBGSUZ010000371.1:0-5119 GCA_041753235.1 Acidaminobacteraceae bacterium | reverse complement strand
TGTGCGCTTGTTTTTTTAATGACCTCGAGTTTAAGAGGAGAAGGTAGCATAGGCAGGTCTTCTATACGCCAAGTGCCATATTTGGCATCGTATGTTTCTGGGTCAGCGAGGGTAACGAGATGCCCAAGAGCCCAGGTTACTATATAGTTGTCTCCTTCAAAAAAACCGTTGCCTTTTTGGTGACATTTAAGCACTTTTGCAATATCTCTGCCAACAGAGGGTTTCTCTGCTAGAACTAATTTTTTAGCCATAGGGGATATCCTTTCACAGGGGGTATTTTACGCTATTTAAGTACAACCTCTATCTTATCATGAGTTGGCCGAATTTCCCAGTCGCACCCCATAAATATGAAATTAGTTGACAACGCAACTAAAAAGAACTAAAATAAAACAGTTGCATAGACAACAATATGTTTTAAACATGATTTTAGGGCTATTTATAAAGGAGAAATTTATTTGGAGACTTTAGGAAAAATATCAGATCCCTTTTCTGAGTTGGAATTGGGTCGAACTGTAGCTAAACTTTACCGACAGGGCAGAGGATTTATGGACCAGAGAATGAGTGCTTTTGGCCTTGGCAGTGGTCAACATATATTTTTGTTTCACTTATACAATCATAATGGAACAAGCCAAGATGAGTTGAGTAGAGGATTAGAGTTAGACAAAGGTACAACAGCGAGAGCACTTCAAAAGCTTGAAGAACGAGGGTTCGTCAATCGAGTGACAGACGAGAAGGACAAGCGCATCAATCGCGTCTTTTTAACAGACAAAGCTTATGACATACAGGAAGAACTAAAAAGTTTTTCACAGCAATGGAAAGCTATTTTGGTATCGGGTATGACAAATGAAGAGCTCATTCAGCTTAAACAATTAATGGAAAAATTATCTTGTAATGGCTCGCTATATAAAAACGGGCAAATTAAGAAGGGCGGTCAACATGACGAATAATGAAAGATTAAGAACGGAAAGTGTCGGTAAATTACTATTAACATTTTCTATCCCAGCTATTATAGGGATGATGGTTAATGCACTATATAATGTGGTAGATAGAATGTACATCGGTTGGATTGGGCCTTTAGCTATGACTGGTATTGGTCTCAATATGCCTTTTATGACGCTGCTTATGGGCTTTGGCATGTTGGTCGGTATTGGTGCAGCGGCGACTATTTCTATCCGCCTAGGACAGGGAAAGTCGGAAGAAGCAGAGAAAATACTGGGCAATGCGATTTCTCTAATAGTCATTATTATGGGTACGGTTATGACCATAGGGTTTATTTTCAAAACGCCTTTATTATATTTATTTGGGGCAAGTGAAGCGACAATTGGCTATGCTGACCAGTATATTACAATTATCCTTGCCGGCGCTATTTTCCAAGGCGTCGGATTTGGTATCAATAACATCATTAGAGCTGAGGGAAACCCACAGATAGCTATGTATACCATGCTTATTGGCGCTATTATTAACATCGTATTAGACCCGATTTTTATATTCCCATTAGGTATGGGTATAGCGGGCGCAGCACTTGCAACTATTATTTCACAATTTATTTCAATGGTTTGGGTACTGCATCACTTTATGTCGGGTAAAAGTAAAATTCAATTTCACCCTAAAAACCTTAAGCTCGAAATGCCTATTATATTGTCAATTTTAGCAATAGGCGTTTCGCCATTTTCAATGCAGGTAGCAGCAAGTATTGTTACTATCATTTCAAACAACGCACTACGCACAAATGGTGGAGACATTGCAATTGGCGCAATGACGGTTATTAATGCGATTGCTATTTTCTTCTTGATGCCGATCTTTGGTCTTAACCAAGGTTCTCAACCTATTATTGGATACAATTACGGTGCTAAGGAATACAAAAGAGTTAAAAAAGCCCTTAAGCTTGCTGCTACTGTAGCGACGAGTATTTGTTTACTCGGGTTTGTACTAACTCAATTCTTTACAATTTATCTGATCCGTATTTTTAATAGTGACCCTGAACTTATTCGGGTAGCAACATTTGGTATGCGTATATTCCTTTGTATGATGCCATTAATTGGATTCCAAATTATAAGTGCAAATTACTTCCAAGCAGTTGGAAAAGCGCCTAAAGCGATGTTTTTAAGTCTTCTTAGACAAGTTATCGTGTTGATTCCAATGCTAGTGATCCTGCCACATTTCTTCGGACTTACTGGTGTATGGCTTGCTGGTCCAATTGCAGACTTTACTGCTTCGGTAGTAACAGCTATTTTCCTTTTCAATGAAATGCGACATTTAGACGATTCGCATGAAGCAATTAATGCATAGAAACCGATAAGGATGGCCTAATAGTCCAATTTTGTGGTATGATAGAAGTATCGACCAAAGATAATGAAAAGGGGGACTGACAATTCTTTTAGTGAACTGTTTGGAAGCATTGTCAAAATGGTATGAAAAAAAGAGCAGCGTTAATCAGCCTGTTAGTTCTTGTAGCCTTGCTTATAGCGAGCTGCGCCGGACCGAAGGCCTCAGATAGCATTGTGGGCAAATGGAAGTCGGAACAGAGCCAACAAGTCATTGAGTTTACAGCGGATGGTACCTATAAGGGCATCCAGCAAAAGCATTACACTTACGAGGTATTAGAAGGTAAGCAGTTGAAAATAATGAATCCTGAGTATACAGATGGCAGTGATTCTATCCTTATGGACTTTGTGATTGAAGAAGATGTACTTTCAACCACTGTTGATGGAACGACTGTTACTTGGAAACGACAATAATAACACAAATATAAGATTGGTGGGCGTTCTTAAATGGAAGTAAAGATTAACCTTAAACCCTATGCACCGAAAAGCCTTTACACACGAAATGGGAAAAAATGCTTTTTAGATCCGTTCAGACAAATGCTCGTTCCTTACACAAAAGAGTCTTTATTACTGTACAAAATGGAAATGTATGTGCATCAAGTTATGGGTGTTCCAAAATCGATGATGTACGTAAATCAATCCTTCAGAAAATATGGTATTGATGCTTCAAAAGTGATAGACATCGTCATTCATGATATGATTGATGGGGAAATGAAGCCAGTAGCTATTATAGAGTGTAAATCTCCGGGACTTGCGCTTTATCATACAACAACTGCACATATTGAAGACTTTGCGAAAAAAATAGGTGTAAATTACCTAATTGTGACTAACGGCAATGATGTAGACTCTTATATTTCTAGAGAAGACAGACTTTCTTTCTGGAAAATTGATAATATTCCAGATTATGAAACCATTTGTAATGGACATAGAGCGGTACTTGCTACAACCTATGCACTACATCCTGAAACTGCAAAGAAAAAGGCAGCTCAAGTACCACCCGTTGCTCCTAAATTCAACGCAAAGCGAACACCAAAGCCTCTTCAGCCAATCATTATGGCAATGGCGAAGTGTTTGAAAGATGATAGAAGCAAGCTTCAACCACAGACGATTGAAGAACTCAACATGGTTGGCGATTGCGGGCTCAGAAAAAAACTTCATGGATATGGATCTGATAAAGCGTATAATCCGCTTACAAGAGCCATTTTAATTAAGGATTTCTATGACAGTTTCCAATTGATGAGTTTAGAAATTGGACCAGATGAAACAGGTGTTGCACTTTTGAACGTGGGTCTAGACGACTATGAAAGCCGACAGGTAATCTATAGCTTAGATTTAGCAGAGTGTCTTACACAGCATGGGCACCAGATTCAATTAGCATGTAAGTTAAATCAATTACTCTCTAAGGAAACACCTGAATTCGTTGAGAGTTTTGAAAGATTCCTACACGAAAAAGCACCTCATTTACTTCAGAAACATGAGTTGATTTTTGGCACATTAAACGATATCAATACGTTCAAAATGGATCAAGAAGATATTGCTGCAGTAATTGCTAGACTCATAACATTTGCTTTGGTTCTAGATGAATACAGAGAATTAATGAAAGCAAGTCAAAAAAAGAAAAGAAAAGTGGTCAAAGCTTAATTGTAAGCTGAAACCTTATATAATTAGCATTAGCCTTGAAGCTGTCAGACGAATCTTTTTAGAGAAGACTGACAGCTTTTTAGTGTTTTGTATAAATGTAATCAGATTGCATTCTTTTTTTACTTTTAATTGATGGACGCAAAAAAATGTGTTAAATTCAAGAGAGTGGCTGTTGTTATGCATGCTGTAATAACCAGGAGGATTCTATGCATCTGATGGGAATAAATATGGATTTAAAGCTAAAAAGCAGATTTTTATCAGTGTTTGTAGGCTTTTCAGCAATCATTATACTGGTTTTGATTTTTTGGAACGATATAAAAAGCATTCAAGTGATTCCTGAACAAATCAGTCATATTCAAATTGCATGGCTTAAGGATGTAGAAGCTGAAAAGCTTTATCAAGAGCCTGAGCATTTAAATCTATTGAAATTTAGCAGTATGCCAGATAGGTTAACAGCCTATGAAAATATTTGGCGTAAACCTGAGAATGCTTCTTCGCAAGGGTATTTTGCATTAAAAATGCAGATTAATTCTAAGGAGGAACAACAAACTTTAGTCCATTTTAATGGTGTATTGGCTGAAAATTTCAGCGTTTTCGACGGGAATGGAAAAGTATTATATCAACACCCTTATGAACCGCGTTTAAAGTACTATACCAGCGAACTAAGTGAGTTTTTTGTTCAACCAAAAACTAATGAATTTTATTTAGTCGGTCGATATAACGAAGGCTTTTCTAATGTGGGGCTTTTAGAAAGGCCTGAAGTGGGTCCAAGTGTGGAACTAATTGCTTTAAGTTTAGAGCGATATCGGGTTCGTCAGTCTGTAGCAATGTTCCTATTACTATTGACTGGCATTCTCGTTGCAATGCTTCATGGCTTATCAAAGAATAATGCAAAATCGACTATTGCTTCGCTTGCGGTTTTCTTCGGACTATTTGGCATTTGGATTTTACTTGATTTTCCAAGACATAGTTATTGGATTTTAGAGTCTTTTCCTCAAGTGCCAGTGCCCTTACTCTTGCTATTTTTTATAATTTCTAAGAACTATATGACCTATGCTTTTGTACAAATGAATTGGCATTTTTTAGAGAAAAGTGTTTCGAAGCGAATTGTTGAATTTCTTGCCAAGTTGACTATCCTGACTGGGACTTTAGAG
>JBGSUZ010000370.1:0-6139 GCA_041753235.1 Acidaminobacteraceae bacterium | reverse complement strand
TTTGAAAATAATTTATTATCTGCACTTGAATAATTTTTATACACTGTGTCAGTCATAAATTCACCAATCATATAATCCAAACTATACGGTCCAATTTTAGGCTTTATAAAAATTTTTCTACCATTACAGTATATATTTACTTCCGCGACTATGTTTTCAAGTTCATTAGGGTTTGCAGTTATTACATCATACATACAATAGTTATTGTTTGTAATTCTCCTAAACCATTTTGATACTTCCGCTAAACTAAATACTGGTTTCTTTCCTCGTGTTGCACTTGTACCACTGATTTTTAAATACTCTATTAAAGCATGAAAATGTCTATCAACCTCTAAAGTGCTTATATTTGTTATTCCTATCATAAATTATATCCACTTTGAGTTTTTAGTTCTTCTAATACTTGTTGTATCAAATTGTCTGAAATACCCTGTTCTTTTAAGATATTTTGAACTCTTTTCTCTCTTACGCGCAATCCATTAATGTACTTTTTGATTACTGGTTCGCCTATTTCATCTATCACAAAATTAATATCTGTTCCGCTTGGTAATACCCTTTCATAGCTATCGTCTTTATTAGATAGCTCACTAGCTAATTGCATAATTACTTTATCAGCATATTTACCTATCACTGCATCTTCTACAAAAAATGAGTCTTTATATAAACTGTATATGTTTTGTGCAAAGGTTTTAGGTTTTTCATTATCATTCATAGAATAAACGTCCTCATCTACCTTATATAAAAATTGTACATGATTTGAGGTCAGATCACTTGCCAAGATAGGACTATGGCTAGTGAGAAAAACTTGGATTTTAATATCATTGTACCTTGATAAAAACTCAGTTAATTTACTAATTAATTCTAGTTGCATTTCTGGATGCATACTGATTTCAGGTTCATCGAATAATAACAGTAATGATTTGTCTTCGTTATTTGATAATTCTCTAACTTTCTCAATTGCATCATTTAGATTGACAAATAGATTGATTAAGCGTTCTTGACCTGAGCTAAAATAAAATTCACTACCATTCAATAAGTAACTAAAATTGCTTGGTAGTATAATATTTTGGTTTATTAGATTTCTCAAAGTTATATAATCTACAACAAAATCAAATCCTTCCGTTAAGGGTAAATCAATATGCCCAGTTTTTGGGTCATAGTATTTTCTGGCATTAAATAGCAACCTATCATATTTTTCAAGACATTCGCGTATTAAATCAATCAGATAAATTTGATCTTTTTCTTCATCAGTATTATGATACAAATAATTTACACAATTTAAGTTAATCATAACATCCTTAATAAGATAATATATCTCATCAGTACCAATCGAATTAAGTAGAACTCTATAAATTCTCAATGATTCTAATTCTTGTAATTCTGTAGTTTCACTTTTTGTACCATTATTCTGATTTATATCATCATAATTTATAAAAACATATTTATTTTGAACTCTTATCAAGGTATCAATAATATAAAATAAATGGATTTTCATTATTTTATCAATAGCAGACATTTCTCCATTTCCCAGTATAGTTAACACATTTAAATGCTGATTAATATAAGGATCTACCAAAGACATTAATTCTTTATTATTCCACATTTCATTTTTATCAATATTCTTAGATTTTAAGTAGTCTAAAATTATCTTTTCTGAATAAGTGAAGGCATTATCGAGGAATTCTCCCATAAAGCTTACCCTTATATGGTCTGGTTTTTTATACCCTTTTATAATATTATCATTAAAAAACATTATCTGCTTTGCTCGTATAAATGACTTATAATTTTTTACTGAAGCGGGTATTTGTAATTTATCTTCTTTTCGATTTATGTATTCCGAAAGGTTATTAAATATATAACTCGGAGTATAATTTAAAAAGACACTACCCATATAATTATGAGAATTCATAGTAATGCTATTATCCATTGTCTCAGTGAAATAAGCTGCACTTATATCTCCATTACATATATCAGCATCTCTTGCTGTTAGTGTTTCAAATTCAATTTTAAATTTTTTTCTCAATTCTTTTGAAATTTCTAATTTATAACTACCCACACATACGCGGATTACTTCCTCACCTCTAAATATCTGAATTAAATCTTTACCACCTTCATTATGTAATTCTTCACCTATTCTTCTCAAAATGGTACTCTTACCAACTCCATTTTTACCAATGATTAAACTAAGGTTTGCTATAGGGTTTTTAAAAATACTTTTGTACGATACCATTTCTACACTTAATTTATTATCTGTGATACTAAAGCGCAAATCATGCGAAAAATTAAGTTCTAAATTACCTAAAATTGTATCATCCAAAAACTTAATATATAGTAGTTCCATATTCTAACCCCCTTATTTTGTTATACATCTATGGTACCATACAATAAATATTTTTAACTTAACTGTATTCAAAAAATGAAAAAAGTCCCTTCAACGGACTTTTTCACAATATGTTTATTTATTCACTTAATAGTAAAGGCTAACCTACACCACCCCAACACCTTCACCGAAACCGCTCAATCAACTTCTCCAAATAAACAGACCGCATTTGCTCCTTCGCCATTGCCTGCTTAACTGGTGGCAGTTTCAAAATGGCGGACAAAATAGCCGCCATGGCTCTATGACTTAGCAGTGCCTTATTGTCAAATATCAAATCCTGTAACATCCCTTTGTCTATGGCGTGTAAAACGGCTCTGTGGGCAGTATTCGCTGGGGTCAGTATGCGCTTTTCCCTAGAGGTGAGCATCATGGCTTTTGATGGACACGAGCGAACGCATACACCACAGCCAAGACAGAGTTCTTCTGTAATTTTAGGCCTTCTTAAAGACTCTGTTTCCATATGAATCACATTAATAGGACACCTTTTTTCACAAATACCACAGCCCGTACAAGCTTCGCTCATGACCTTCGGCAAATAATTGGTAGTTGCAATGGGTTTTAGACTGGCAAACCTTTTCGCTGCAAGCAGTGCCTCACAACAGCAACCGCAACAATTGCAAATGAAACTGACCTCGTCTCGCACATTTTCACCGCACTGAACTAAGTTATGCTCATAAGCCTTATGAAGCAGTTCCTTACATTCAGACACATCCACCCGACGGGCATAGCCGTGCTTGATTAGAGAACCCGCCGCAGTATTGAATGTCATACAAATATCCATCGGCGCATCGCAGGCCTGTTCTAGTAGCTGCATTTTATGACGACAGTAACACATACTAATACCAATGTGGCTTGCCGTCTCTATAATTTTTGTAACGCGCTCATAGTCTAAAATACTGACGGTCTGCTCTGAGCTAAGAACACTTTCATTGACAAAGGCCCTAATAATTTTAGTATCCGTGCCTGTGAACAGTTCTTTTACGAAATCTTCTTCCACATTCATATACTGATGATAAAGCTCTGCCAGTACTTTCTGGTCTATGTCCCCTCTAATTCGCATCATGGAGAATTCTATAAACCCAGCCATCGGTGGTGGGAGGATATAGTAAATTTCTTTGTTGATCTGCATATCCAGCAAAATACATCGGCTGGCAAGTTTTTCAAGGACTTTGGCGGCTTCTCCGTAGGGTTTGTTCCATAAGTCTGCCGCTTTTTTTATGGGAAAAGCAGTGACAGGCAGCATAGCCACCAGCTTGGCTTCTTCTTCAGAAAAGAGCATGCTTAGAATTTTATACAAGGTTTCTGATGGAGGCGCGCCTTGTGGGAATCGGTTAAGCCGTTCCTCCAAACTTTTATAGGCGTCTTTATTATCAGAATGTGTCATGCTTATGCACTCCTTAATGGGACTCCACAGCTAACTTAAAGTTATTTAAGATTGCCTGCCAACCGTTACGTTGGAGGTCTAGTGTATTTTCATCTTCTGCTTCGAAAGTTTCTATCACTTTTGTCAGATTGGGTTCTATCACTTCAAAGCTTGTCCATACCATGCGGCCATCGTCTAGCTGGCTAACAATGCGTATCAGTGGAACTACTTCCGTATACGTCCCCCCCAAGTCAAACGCCATTTGACCATCTTTTGAAGCCATGGTTGTTGCATAGTGCCCACCGACTCTAAGGTCGTTTATCGACTTAGGGCAGTACCACTCAGCCGATGCAAATGCCCATTTCAATATGTACTCTGGTTCCGTCCAATAAATCCAAACCTTTTCAACTGGCGCTTCGACAACGGTTTCAACGGTAATTGAAGCAAAAGGTGCTAGGTTTTCTTCACATACCTTTTTAAGTGAATCAAGTGCGGCTTTCCACGCCTCTTGGAAAAAAGTATAATAACGATCATCAACATCCGTTTCGACACTAAATCGGGTAACGTTTTCTGCTAAAGCTTCTAGGTGGTAATTTTCAAAACCCGGCGTCCACAACTTAGCTTCTTCGCTAGTCATGTCCTCTAGCCCTTTTGTAATAAGACCTAAATGCAAGATTGATATAAACTGTAAATGTTCGCTTGACGCTATTTCTGAAATGACGCCTGATGGCACACCATTTTCATTTTTTGATAAAAACCTGATTCGATCGCCCTTTTGCCAACTACCTTCAAAATAAGAACCTTTTTGAAAATCTTCATTCCAAAGTCTGTATTTTTTATCGCTGATTATAGCTGCCCAAACAGTCTCGCGGGTTGCTTGAATTTCTATGGATTTCTCTATTTTTTTCATATAGCACCTCCAGGGTTATGGATTTCTTATACCCATAATTGCTATACAATTTCAAAATAGCTTTTGACACGTTTATTTATTATACATATTATACTCAACCCACTTATCTAATTCACTTTTACTAAATCTAAACTCCCCAATTGGAAATTCTATGTATGGCATATACTTGTGAGTTGGGTAAACACTTTCATTTGAAGTTCTCTTTTCATCCATTGATTTATTGAATATTTCTGTAAACTCTTCTTCGCTGAGGCTAAGGTATACTGCGGCTTCTGACCTATTTATTAAGCCTTTGTCTAAAAACACCATGTCGCTACTACGAATACCTAGTTGAGACAGGTTTGCACTTATTATGATTGAACCCGCAATGATTGCCAATGACAGCATAGCTGCTGAAATTATTATTATTTTATTCTCTTTCATTTTGTCATCTCCTTATGAGGCACTTACTGCAAACGCCTTTATGCACGTTGATTGTTCCACCACAGACGCAGCAAGTCCACTTCTCTATTTGCTGCTCAAGAAAGCAAATCATGCCTTGGGTTTGACTCGGGTTTTTGGGTTCCAATCGTTTAAGTGTCTGCAACCGTTGCATTTGTTTTTAGTTCTAGGGTAGGCCATACAGATGCTGCAGTTCATACCGCAAGGGGCTATGAGGGTTTCATCGATTTTCATGAAATGCGCCTCCCTAACAATCTATTAACGTTTTTAAAAAGTCTATATTTTCGTCAAAGTATGTTTTTGCTTGATTATAAGCCCAACTACAGTTCTCAATAACATCGCCTAAAAGATTTACCTTCATTCGAGCGGCATATAAAGACATGTCCAATTTACTGTACTGGCAGTAGCCTTCAAAAAATGCTTGTGCCAACGCCTTGTCTTTACAAAATACCTTTCTCTGTAAATTGATTAAGTCATTTTCTATGTAGCCATAACCCGATATTTCAAAATCTATAATGCCAGTAATTTTGCCATTTTTTATCATAACGTTTCTTGAATCAAAGTCGTTATGGCAGAATCCAAAAGGCATGTTAGTAAAATCAGTCTTATCAAAAAGTCTCTGGTATTCGTCATAAGCCCTTTTCAAAAGATTCCTATCTTCAAATTTGTAGACTAGATGTCTTTTTAATTCGTGATTCCCTACAGGCATTACATTGGATGCTTCCATTTTTAGTTCCTTGAAAACTTCATCAATAAGACGCATGATTGGTCTCCTTATACTTCGTACAGGCCAGTACCGTTACTTGTGAAATGGTGGTAAAGAGAAGAATAGCCTCAGATTTTTTATAGTTGATCTGGGGCTATCAGTTCTTCTTCTGCTAACAATCTATAATATTGGAGATACTGTTCATTGCTATAGTCCTTGTCCAAACGCATGAATCCAAACTGTTCATAAAAGGCTTTTAAATGAGGTATGTCTTTACACTCAAGCAAAATAATTCTTCCACCTAAACGCTCTTGTCCATCTAAAATAGTACTCAAGCAATAT
>JBGSUZ010000369.1:0-3423 GCA_041753235.1 Acidaminobacteraceae bacterium | reverse complement strand
CCTCCAATAACTTTGTCTCCACGTGTCGCACCGGCAACCTCAATTTATGAGCGTTAGCTTTTTACAGCCTCGCAAGGGAGCGGCAACCTATCTGCTTCAAATGTGACAGATTACGTGATCATTGGCTCACGAACCTTGAGTTGTGTGTGGTATCTTAACTCTGGTTCGGTGAGTATGCAAGTCAAAGTTATGGTTAACGAATTGGAATTACTGGTTATCAGTAATCGCTCAAGATTAAAAAATTCATACAGACATAAAAAATAACAGCAGAGAAAGAAAAAAGTATAAAACCTTATTTCTTCTCTGCTGTTGATTGTGTTTTTAGATTCTATTCTGGTCAGTCCAGCTTGGATTTAAAGAAACCGTAGCCCCCCTTTAAATCCCCTGTTGCGTCCCAGTGTACCACAGTCAAAAATGGTCGTCAAGGGTGGGTTCACCATGAACTGAGGGGTAGCAGTGGAGATTGTTCGTTGCTGATCTTGAACTGAATCCTGTTTCTGAGAAGAATTACTGTTTTGGTGATAAAACCATTCCCAAGACTGGCTGAGAGTGGTTCTTGCACTTGTGTGCCTCGTGTTCGCCCTGTGTCGATTTATCTCGTCCTCAGTCGAGTAAAGATGCCACTGGGCATAATAAAACGCTCATTTGGGAAATTGTGACGAGGTTCTAACGCAGCCTTTTGATCACGAATATCTCATTAAAGCATTGCCGCCACATCGTTACGAGTTCATTTGCCACTGTGTGCCACACGTTCGCCCTGTGTCGCGTTTTCTAGTCCCAAGTAGAGTTAAGATACCACTAGCACTACAAAACGCCAATTTTGGGGCAAATTGAGCGAATTTTTAGATTGCCTATTCCGTCAGCCAGAACCGATTGATTCTCAATCGATTCTGGTGCTGGATAAAGGGACGTGGTCGCCCCGAATCACAAACGCCGGTAGTACCGACGTTTTAAGGACTTTTAATACGTGGTCGAAATGACGGTTTGTGTGTCAAACAGGTGGTCGGAAATTCTCTTAATTGGCTGTATTTAGCCATTTTAAAGGTGTTGTTTAAGGGGCTGTTGAATAATTCAAGTCCCTAATATGATCATATTTCTCTGATATTTTGATTCTTAATACCACAAGCCAACTCTCAATTAGAATTGAAAAATGAAATGCTACTCTCGACTTAGAGGTTGGATATCCTCGATCACGTAAACTAATATTTGACCTTTCGTTTTAACAATAATCGTCTTTGTCTCTAAATCAAAATGAGCTACTACTGGAAAGTTTAATGTCCCTTGATTTTTAAATTGATTCATCATTTCATTTTCATCAAAGTCGTTATATGAGTAATATTTATTCTCGTTCTCGCTCCAATTGATAGACTTTAGGTCAAAGCTAGATGATTCATCAATTTTATAAGTATATAAGTTCCAATCCTTTGCCCAATAATAGAATCGATGACATTTGGGACAATGCCATATTGCAGTTTGACTAAGCCTGTTATAACTACCACTAAATCTTTCAAGCAATAGATGCTCTTCATTTTTAGGATATGTCCAATACACAATATTATTAGGTACAGTAGTATCAGATAATAAATTTCCACATGTGCAGGTTTTTCTCATTTATCCCTCCGCTATTTTACTAAATCTCCGTTTATAGTCCAAATTTCAACACTTTTATTTTTGTAAATAGTTTTGATTTCATCTGCAATTTTTGCAGCTTGTTCAAGCGTTAAGTTTTGTCCATTTGATGCACAATCAAGTATCAATGTATCTGCACCTTTACCATCTGGTTTAGGGATAAAACTTTCATCAGCGTATTTAAATGCTTTGCTTCGAATATTATCAAATGTACCTGCTTCAATTCCTTTAAATTCAGCAAATTTCCCATCAACTACAAAGTCAGCGACTTTGTCAATCCCGTTTTCAGGAATACGATGAACTGTGTTTCCTCTAGTCATAAACTTGTCCAATGCCCCCCACTCTTCGCGGGTCATTTTAGACAGTTCACCGGATACCTTTCCTGACCATTTTGACACATCTATTCTGCCGTCAGTTATTGCACTTTGAAGTGCAAGTTTTTGGCTCTCTGAGAGATATTTAAAATCATCAAGATCAAGGATTTTCTTTTGAATAAAACCTGACGTTTTAGTGTTTTCTTTGATTGCTTTTAGTATGTTTTCATCACTAACGCCAACTGCTTTTAATCTCTGCAACCTTAACACGTTCTCTTTTGACTTCAAGCCAAGTTTTGCGAGTTCATCAACAAGTCCACCCGCTCCCTCACTACAAGCCCTGCACCTATTATAATAACCCTACATGAGGTTCTTCGGTAAAAAAGTTGACACTGACAAGACGCTGTTTTTTGAAATTCAAAAATTAGCGGGATTCTTGTGTTTTTTCGTAAGGTCTGTAGGCGGTTTTGGTTTTCATCATACCAAAAATAATCCGTACAAGCCTTCTTGCTACACAGACTAATGCCTGTGGCTTACTTTTGCCTTCTCTGACCTTGTTCTCAAAGTATTCTCTAAAAACAGGGTGTCTGGCTTTTCCGCCTTTTGAGACGGCAACCATTTGAATGGCGAGAAAATGAAACATAGCATTTAAAGCCCTGTTGCCACTTCTGCAGCGTTGGTCTTTACCTTTGTCAGCAGAACTAAAGGGCACAGGAGCAAGTCCCATGAACCTTGCCAGCTTATCTGAGTCTGGAAACCGATTAATGTCCCCAATTTCAGAGATTAAGCCTGCTTCTGTCACTAGATCAATGCCAGGCATAGTGCGGAGTTTGTAGCCAGTGAGCGGAATGATTTTGTCGAGCTCTTTGTCTATCTCGACAATCTGCTCTAGGTTATGCCGTATGCCTTTTACAAGGCTTTTGACGATGAAATCACGTTCTGACTGATAGTCCTTTCGAGTATCGCCATCGGATTCTATAATCTCCAGTATTTCATGAACTCTATCAATTTTTAGAGTCTTGTTGACCGCTTTAAGCGTATCATAAATAGCTTCTGGAGTCGTGTTTTGAACATGCATGGGCGAGGGGGAGGTCTCCCAAAAGCACAGTGCACTTTTGCCATCTATTTCTGAAAAGAATTTCTTATAGCTTGGGTATACCTGCATGAGCTGATTGTGCAGGGTATGCTTGGTCATGACGTTGTGTTTGACCAGTTGGTCTCTGCGTTTCACTAGTTGACGAATGGTCCAATAAATATCCTCATGCCTTGCGTCTGGCAGTGTGTCAATCATGTCTCTTAACACCCTTGCGACACAGTAAGCGTCGTAGGCATCGTCTTTGTAGATAATGGGGTTTGACAGTCTGATGGCACTGGTATACGAAGGGTTAACGTGTTTCACATCAAAGCGTCTGCCTACAAGATAGGCGGACAGGTTTCTACCAAAACCTCTTGTGTCTTCAAGACCATAAACGATTTCTTT
>JBGSUZ010000368.1:0-18918 GCA_041753235.1 Acidaminobacteraceae bacterium | reverse complement strand
ATAAATAGTAAAATTTTTCTCAGATACAGAAATCAGCATCTCTCCTAGTGCACGTGCCAATCCAATAGGTACAGCATTTCCTATTTGTCGATATTTTGCTCCAGTTGTTCCTCTAAAAATCCAATCTTCGGGAAAATCTTGAATCTTCGCATATTCTTTAACACTAAGCGGCCTATCTTTAGTCGGATGACATAACATTGAAGCTTTTTGAATTGGTGAAGTTACTAGAGTTGGTGAGGGCTGTTTATAATCTAAACGTCTATAAAATCCAACTTTGCCACCACCTGATTCATAAGCACCACCCATTGCTGACTTAATTAAACATTCAGGCAAATTTTTCCAATTTCCGCCTTGGGGAATTTTCTTCAATAATTCAATTCTATCCTGGCTAAATGACGTACACTCACCGGGGTCGTTTTCGATATAATGGATTGCGTCATAGAGTGTACGCCATCTGAGTTCTGAATTTTGATGTGTTTGAAAATGTGTTGGCATTGGAAGAAAAACATCTTCATGGTCTCTACTGCCTACTAGAACAAATCGCTCTCTAAATTGGGGTACTCCATAATTAACAGCATCCAGCACACCATACGTTGTTGAGTAACCAAGTTTATTAAACTCGTTCAAGATTACATCAAGTACAGTCATTCGTTCTTTAAGTGAATCAAACATATCCATTTGTTCATCACTTGTATATATGCTCTTTAATGGTGCTGACATTAACCCTTTAACATTTTCCATTATAAAAAAACGAGGTTTTATATATTCAATCATTCTGATGAAATCCATAAACAAGCTACCTCTAGGGTCATTTATTCCCAATCTCTTACCCGCGGTAGAAAAAGGCTGGCAAGGTGGTCCTCCACATATAAGAAATGGTTCACCCACATTAAGCCCAGAAATATCTAGCAAATATTGCTCATCAATATCTTGAATATCGCCAAATACCGCTTTGTGCCCGTTTGCTTCTATTGTTTCTATACAATATTTATCAAAATCTTGCCCTACTTTAATATTAAGTCCAGCCTGAGTCAAACCAATATCGAGCCCCATTGCACCTGAAAACAATGAAATCACGTCTCTATTTGAAGAATATTCTTCATAATTCATTTTTATGTGTCTCCTTATACCTCTTCACCATTTTCTAGTATAAATTTTCTAATAAATTTACACTCAACAACTTGTGCTATTTGATCTAAATCCGAAACTGTAAAACTTTCGCGTTTCATCTTTGCGCTAAAATTTTGTGGAGTAGTTCCCAATCTCCTAGCTAATTCAGCAACACTAATATCAGATCTAATACATAGAATTCTAATTTGTTCAGAAATCAACATACGCTTTCTCTTTTCATGTTAGTATTATAGATAGTATAAACTTTTTAGTTGATATTATCAACATAGTCCCTATTGAAGTGCTTTATAATATATGAATTGTTATTTGATATGGTTTTATTTGCCATTATCCTAATATAACCACTAGCATTCCATTAACCTAAACAAGTTATTATGATTTTGGAGGGAGGTGAAAATGTGATATTAGCAATTTGTCTTTTAGCTTTATTTTCTATCATAGGGCTTGCATTGAGTAAAAATAATCAAGCAGTCAGAAACCTTTTTATGATTGAGTTTTTTAATCTATGGCTATTTTTGTATTTAGTAATAGTAGTAAAGCTAACGACGAATCAGTTTACAAGTTTGATGCTTGCAAATGTGGTATTTACAATATACACACTCTAGCTGATGAAAAAACAGCTAAAATAAAGCAGAACCCTCTTGGAGAAATCTAAGGGGGGTTCTGCTTTATTCATTCCACTCCAAACCAAAATTCAATAACTTTAAAATAATCCTCCTGCACCCCTAACCTAGAATCCACCTCAAAGCACCGTTCCCAGCCAATCGGTGGCTTTTGACATTCAATGCATACCCCGGTTCGAGTGCCATAGGGCGGTATGCCGTAATTGTTCGTGTAAATGACCGCAGCAGGCTGATTGGTTCTAACACTAAGCGTTCTACCCGATTCAGGGTCTCTCAACACTACTTGAGGCCCTTCATTACTCGATTGTAGCAGAAACGGGTGGTCGTAACCCCGACCGATAATCAATTGTGGATGGGTTTCATCGATTTGGCTGCCTATCGGTTTAGGGGTTCTAAAGTCAAACGCAGTCCCTTCCACATCTATAAGTTTCCCAGTTGGAATGCTCTCCGCGTCTGTTTCAAGAAATGCTTTGGCATCTATGGTCAACTCATGGCCTTCAATAGCCCTGAGCGCTGCCCCGCTCAAATTGAAGTAGCTGTGATTGGTCATGTTGACCCAAGTGGCTTTGTCAGCCACCGCATGGTATTCAACGGTCAGACGGTAATTTTCATAAACTTTATAGACCACTGCAAACTGCCTGTTGCCCGGGTAACCGTCCAGTCCGTCAGGCAAATCGGCTTTAAAGGTCAGCGACATGCAGTTCTCGGCTTCATTTTCTGTAAAAACACCTTCAAAGGCGGTGGTGCTTAGCCCCTTGAAACCGCCGTGGATGTGATGCAGCCCTTTGTTTTGGCTGAGTCCGTCTGCCAGTGCACTCTGCCATATGCGTCCCGATGTGGGCCCAACCGTGCAGCCCACATACTCCGGATTGGCATAATAGGTTCCCAAATTTGGATAAGCCAACACCACATTTTCCAGTTGTCCTGCCTTGTCCGGCACTTGAATTTCCAAAATACTTGCGCCTATGTTTAGAAACTTGCAGCTAAAGCCTGAGTTCATTTTAATAGTGTGAACTTCTAGGTCTGCACCAAGTTTAGTGCTTATAACTTCTACGCTATATCTCATAGGAGACGCTCCACAAATTTGTCGAAGGCTGCAAGTCCCGCTTCATCCTGTTTAAAGACGCCTGCATGTTCTAATACCTGCATGAATTTAAGCCCCACTTCTTTTTGAATAACTTCCCAAGCAGCTGCCTTTGGCATGCCGTCGCCATGTGCCGTCAGCATGGTTTCATACCACTCCCGGTGGTTATTAAGATTTGCCATGTCTTCTGACCATCCCTTACCCGCCGCAAGCCGTTCTGCCAATGTGTCCAGCTCTGTGGCAAGTCGGCCCGGCAATACGGCTAAGCCCATGACTTCTATGAGGCCAATATTTTCTTTTTTAATGTGGTGCAGTTCCGCGTGGGGGTGGAAAATCCCGTCTGGGTACGTTTCCGAAGTTCTGTTGTTGCGCAGGACGACATCCAGTTCAAAGTGCTTGCCCCTTCTTCTAGCTATTGGCGTGATTGTATTGTGGGGCACGTCGCTTGTATGGCTGAGTATCTCTGCCGCTGGGTCTGAATACCCCTGCCAAGTGCGGTAGACCTGCATAGCCGCTTCTACGACCCGCGCTTTCGATGTGCCGCTGATGCGCAGGACTGACATGGGCCAGTTGACCCGGCTTACTTTCAGGTCTTCAAATCCATTTATAACATAGTCTTTTTCACAGACCGCCCTTGTCATGGCAAACTCATAGCGACCGCCTTGGAAGTGGTCATGGGTCAGAATAGACCCGCCGACGATTGGTAAATCCGCATTGGAGCCTACAAAATAGTGGGGGAACTGATCCACAAAGTCTACTAGACGCTTCAACGTTGCTTCAGTCAGCTTCATGGGTACATGGTCTTCGCTGAGGACTATACAGTGTTCGTTGTAATACGCATAAGGGGAGTACTGGAGCCGCCAGCTCTCACCGTTTAAGAGAACAGGCACAAGGCGCAGGTTTTGACGCGCCGGATGGTCCAAGCGGCCTCTATACCCTTCGTTTTCACAGCACAGCAAACAGATCGGGTAGACTTCTCCCTCGGTTTTAGGTGCGCTGAGTGCCGCGGCAATGGCCTTCGGGTCTTTCTCCGGTTTCGACAGGTTGACGGTTATGTCCATCGCGCCATAGGCGGTCTCCGCCTGCCAAATGATATTGTTCTGTATGCGCCCCATGCGAATGTAGTTCGAATGGACGCCCATTTTGTAAAAATAATCGGTTGCGGCAACTGGGTCAGCTGCTTTGAGCTGCTCGAATCTGTTAATGACTTCTGATGGTCTGCCCATCAGACAGTTCATTAAGCCCGCATCGAAAATGTCCGCGTAGTCGGCAGCCTTCGACTCTATTCTGCCCGTCTCAAGCGCCCAGTCCAAAATGCCGTCTAAGATAGCGTCTGCGGTTTCCAAGTGGTCAGGTGTCTCTTGAGAGGCGTTATCATCGGCTGAAAGGGCTGCGCTTTTTACATGCAGGCTTACCCCTTCTATGTTCATGGCTACGCCCTCTATATTCAAGTACTCGAACACCCGGTTCGCTGTGTACAGCGCGTCTTCAGGCTGTATCAACTTCGTTTTGAGGCCGTATGCAATGAGGGCCTCGACTTGCTCATATATAGTCATATCCGTTTCAACTCCTAATTGGAAAAGCCCTCTGGGTGCTTCCTGTGGAAGTCCCATGCCGACTGGATAATGTCCTCAACACTGGTTACCTGCGGTTTCCAGCCCAGTTCTGCCGCCGCCAGTGCAGAAGATGCCACTAGCACGTCCGGGTCGCCGCCTCTTCTCGGCGCAACGATCATAGGAATGTCATGTCCCGTTACCCGTCTAGCCGCTTCTATCATTTCTAAAACGGTAAAGCCGCTGCCGTTACCTAGGTTGTAAATTCCGCTTTCTGCGCCGCTCAGCAGCTTTTCCAGAGCCAACAGGTGGGCGTTGATCAGGTCGCTGACGTGAATGTAGTCTCTCACACAGGTGCCGTCTTTGGTGTTGTAGTCAGTGCCAAACACACTGATATGAGGTCTTTTGCCCAGTGGCACCTGTAGAATCAGCGGTATCAGGTGGGTCTCAGGGTTATGGGATTCGCCAATGACCCCTGTCGCATGGGCGCCAGCCACATTGAAATAGCGCAGGCAAATGGACTTGATGCCGTTAGCCTCGTCGCACCATTTGAGCAGCTTCTCAACTGCCAATTTTGTTTCACCGTAAGGGTTGATCGGCTTGGTTTCGTCCTGTTCGGTTAGGAGTGCCACTGTCGGGTTGCCATAAGTCGCCGCAGTCGATGAAAACACGATGCGCTTCACGCCGTAGTCTGCCATGACTTCTAAAAGCGCCCGACTGCCGCCGACGTTGTTGTCGTAATATTTTAGCGGATGGGTCACGCTCTCGCCCACTAAGGAACTAGCGGCAAAGTGCACCACCGCTTCAATCTGATTTTCTTCAAAGACTCGGCTCAGTGCCGCTTTGTCCCGAATGTCCGCTTCATAGAATTTTGCCTGTGGGTGCAGTGCCTGCTTGTATCCGGTTACCAAATTGTCAACCACTGCCACCTCGTAGTTTTGAGCAATCAGTTCATAGACCATGTGACTGCCAATATAGCCCGCGCCGCCGCATACCAATATCATAAAAGCACCTCTCCTCTATCTGCTCAGTCCAAGCGCCCCGTAGGCAGGTATTTCCCTGCCGTTCCAAATGACCGCCTGTTCGTTGTGATTCATGACAAATACCGTTTCTGTCTCCCCGCTGCTTCGGGTTACAAGTTCAAGCCCCAAAGCACTCTCTTCGTTCGTAAGCCCCGCCGCTCCGATGATCTTGTCCGCCAGCACCTGCATAGTCCCTTCGTCAAGGCCTGTGCCCACATAATAGGCATGCCCCTTACCAAAGTGGTTCGCAGTAACCGCCGCATAATCACCAAAGAACGTATCCTTATAGGTGTAAAGCACCTCGGCTTCGGTCGGCTGAATCAAATCTCGCCATACAGTGCCACTGGCGCCGTCCGTAAGGGTTACCCTTTTTCCGGTTAATAATGACTCCGACTCCATGACCACGAGGCCTAACAGGTTCGATAAATAGCCCGGCGCCTGCATTTGATGCAAATTGTTATGTTTGTCTTTCGTCCCCGCTCTGTAACTCATGAGCACCGTACCGCCTGCCGCCGCGAACGCTTCCAGTCTTGCTGCAAGGGCTTCGTCCACCATTTGCAGGGTCGGCACAAGCAGCACCTTGTACCCTTCTAAGGCTCTGTCCACAGGCAGAATATCTATTTTGCAGTTTCGGTTGTAAAACGGTCTGTAGAGTCTCAGCAGTTCGTTGGCAAAGTCATAACCGTCGCTTTGACGCTGAATCCTGAAACTCCAAATGTTGTCGAAGTCATAGAGCACTGCCACTTCCGCTTGAATTGGCGCAGTGAGCACCGCTTCATGGGCTTTGATTTCCGAATAAAAACGTTTCGCTTCTTGGAATGTTCTGCGACCTTTGCTGTCATGGTCAAGCACGCCATAGCAGTACTGTTCAGCGCCTTTGTTCATGCCTCTGTCTCTGAAATACAGCATGCTTTCACAGCCGTGTGCCATGGCTTGGTACGCCCAAAGTACAGGCTGGTTTGGTCTTGGCAAGTACCCAATCACGTCATGTCCCTGTGCCCCCATCAGCTCCTCTACAATCCAGAAATTCTGCTGTTTAAGGCCTCTACAGTAGTCTAAGGTCGCTGCTATGGCTGCGGGTTCCATCGGTTCGGGCAGTCCGCCCCAGACCGGGTAGTTGTCATAGGAAACCACGTCTAACTTGCAGCACAGGTCTGCGTGGGCGAACCATTTGTCGAAGAAGCCGCCGGGTAAATTGGTTGTAATGAGCTGGTGTTCACCCTTTAGTCTTCTGACGAGGTCTATGTGCGCCTCGGCGAACTTCACGAGCGAGTAAGAGCGAAAGCGCGCCCAGTCCAACATCATGGATGGGTTGTGGACGGTAATGGTCTTTTTCGGCACTGGAATTTCTTCGAAGCTGTTGTAGGTCATGCCCCAAAAGATGGTGCCGTAAGTGTCATTGAGCTTTTCTATCGTTTCATATTTGTCTTTTAAATACTGCTGAAAGGCCTTGTGACAGTTCTCACAATAGCACATGTCCGACCCCTCATGACCAAATTCATTGTCAATTTGCCACGCTTCAACAGCCGGTTCGTCTTTGTAGTGGTTCACAAGTTTTTCTACAATTTTCAGTGAGTAGTCGAGGTATTCCGGCGAGTTGTAGCAGTACTGTCTTCTTCCGCCAAAGGCCTTTTTCACGCCGTTTTCGTCTTCTATGAAAATTTCTGGGTGTTTGTTTGCTAACCATGCCGGAAAAGTCGCTGTCGGCGTGCCGAAAATGACTTTAAGTTCTTTTTCTTTTAGCTTTGCTATGATGTCGTCAAAATAGGAAAAGTCATAATGTCCCGGGCATGGCTCCATGAGGTGCCATGCGAATTCGCCCATTCTGACCACGTTGGCATCCATGTCCTTGAAAGCTTTTAAGTCCTTGTCTACAAAATCCTGAGGCCAGTGCTCTGGGTAATAATCGATGCCTAAATAAAAGGGTTTCTTACTTGAAGTGATATTCATTTTAGCTCCCTCGCCCCATCGCCAATGCTGGCGATATAGAAATCTGCTTGATAGTCGGTTTGCTCGCGGTAGGCCTTGCCTACGTTTTCAATGAAACTGTCCACTGAATCTTTTGCAACGAGACTCACCGTACAACCGCCAAAACCTGCGCCGGTCATGCGTGAGCCAAGGACGCCTTGTTGTTGCCACGCCAGTTCTACGAGCACATCCAGTTCCTTACAGGACACTTCGAAGTCGTCTCTGAGAGAAACATGGGAAGCATTCATGAGTGCGCCAAAGGCTTTTAGGTCGTTGTCATTTAGGACGCTGTAAGCTTTGAGTGTTCTTCGGTTTTCATAGACCGCGTGTTTTGCCCGCTTTCTAGCAAGTGGGTCTTGAATTTGATTTGCATAGGTGTCAAATACAGCTTCTGTCATATCGCCAAGGGTTTGAATGTCGAGAACGGTCTGTAAATCCGCCAGTGCTCGCTCGCATTCGACTCTGCGCTCGTTGTATTTTGAGTCTGCCAGCCCTCTGCGTTTGTTGGTGTTTGTAATGACCACATTGTAGTCTTCTAAAGCTATTGGTGCGTATTCATAAGTCAGATTATTGGTGTCTAGTAAAATTGCATGGTCTTTTTTACCCATGCCTATAGCGAACTGATCCATTATGCCGCACTGAACACCTATAAACTGATTTTCGGATCTTTGACCGAGCTTGACGAGTTCCACCATAGGCTGTTGCCAATCAAAAAAAGCGTTGAGTAAGGTTGCCATGACCAGCTCTAAAGAAGCACTAGAAGAAAGACCTGCGCCGTTAGGTATGTTGCCAGTTACTAAAATGTTCAGTCCTCTGTCCATGACAAGGCCTGCCTTTTCGAACTGGTCCACCACGCCGAGCACGTAATTGGTCCATCCATTTGCTTCATTATAGGTATGCTGAGTCAGCGCAAATTCTCTAACGCCTTCCGCTTTGAAATTCTCTGAATATAATCTAATTATTTTGTCTTCATTAAACGCAGCTACTGCATAAGTGCCGTTTGTGAGGGCGCAGGGAAAAACATGACCTCCGTTGAAGTCTGTATATTCACCTATTAAGTTCACGCGACCGGGCGCAAAAAATACGCTTGGTTTGCTGCCGTTTGCTTCACCAAATTGGAATTGGTAGTGCTTTAATAAGGATTCTTTCATCGCTTCCACCTCGAATAGATTTAGTTTTTTTCTTAACTAAAGTCTATGCTTCATTTTTGGTGGTGTCAATAAATATTTACTAATATTTTTACTTGTTTTTTTACTTAATTTTACTTGTTATTTTACTCGTCTTTTTGCTGCCCGCAGGCACAGTGCTCATACGCACTACCAATTCTGTTGGAATGATAACCTTTTTAGCAATTTCTCGTTTGTTGCGAATGCGTTCGAGTAGCAGTTCTACAGCTGTTTCACCCATAAATTCTTTGAAGACTCGAATGCTACTGAGCTGCGGAACGGTATAAAGTGCACTCGGTATATCGTTAAATCCAATCACAGCAATGTCTTCCGGCACTTTGTAACCTGCTTCGTATATGGCTCTGAGCGCCCCTATCGCCAGTGAGTCATTTGCCGCAAAGATTGCTGTTGGAAAGACTTCACCGTTTTGCTTTCTAAACAGTGCCTGCTTAGTCAGTGCATAACCACTTTCAGGGAAAAATGTACCTAACCAAATGTTTTCAGGCTTGAACGTCCCTTGGCGCTCCATGAACGTTTTAAAAATATGCTCCCTTGGGTCTATCAACTGCACATGCTCATGCCCCAGTTCCTCACGCCCCCCCAGATAGGCAATGTCCTTGTGTCCCAATTCTGCCAAATGGTTCAGTGCCTTTTTTACTGCCGCATCAAAGTCGATTAGTACGCTGTCAAAGCGCAAATCGTCTGGGGAAGAGTCTACGAAAACAACGAGTGAGTTCAGCACTTCAAGCGCCTCTACTTCAGTCTTTAAAAACTTGCCAATAGCAATGATTCCGTCTACCGTGCCCATGGCGCTATAGTCAGAAGTCTCATTCTTATATATTTTTATAAGCTCTATATTTTCCTGAGTACAGGCCATTTCTATGCCAACTCGGATACTCATGTAGTACGGGTCTTCCAGTTCTTGCTTCGCATCATACCAATGGGCTAATCCAATACGCATGCTACTTTTTGCAGATTGATGACGCTGCCTTGGTGTCACGTAGTTCAAGGTCTCTGCAATTTCAAGAATCAACTTGCGCTTGTCGTCTGATACGGAAAGCGATTCGTCATAGTTGAGCACACGTGATACAGTCGCAGGGGATACACCTGCTTGTGTAGCTATATCTTTAATGGTTGCCATAATGGTTGTCTCCTATTCTTAAAGTATTCTCTCAAAGTAAAATTTACTGAATATTATTTGATGATTATACTTCAAGTTTACCGCTTAATAGCATGTCTTGTATAGGATTTAATATTTATTTTTTAAACAAGCTCTATTACTTCAAACTCATTGGAAAATAAGTCTATAAAAAGCATACTATCTGTCAGCAGTTCTCCACGCCAAAGCAGTAACTTTATAACTTCACTGACCTGTAGAGAAGCAACTAGCGCTGGCGTAAAAGATGGATTTCCGAGTTGAAGCTCTGCACCCCGCAGTTGATTGGTTCTATAAATGCGGTCTAAAGTGTCTTTACCAGGCAGTATTGTGGCTACTTGACCATACCAGCCTGCGATAGCACCATATACAAGTGGGATTCTCAATTCTGAACAAACCCCTGCCACCATTTTTCTGACATCGATCTGATCTAAAGCATCTACCACCACGTCGTGACCGTTTAAAATTGTCAACGCATTCTTTTTGTTAATAAATTCGCCAATGACAACCACTTCTATTTCAGGATTTACATTAGCGACTCGCTTTTTAGCCGCTAACGCCTTTGACTGTCCTAGGTTTTCGACCGTACTGAGCAACTGTCTGTTCAGGTTCGTCACCTCAAAGGTGTCCCCATCTACCACCGTTAAATACCCCACGCCAATCCGCATCAGCATTTCTATGACATATCCCCCTAAACCCCCACACCCCAAAATACAAACACGCATCGTATGCAGTCGCTGAGTCTCTGCATCGGATAACATATTTTTATTTCTGCTATAACGTTCCATCAACCACCACCTACTGGAGGAAAAATAGAGACCACATCTCCAACCTGCAAAGGTGTCGTCAATAATCCATCTCTGCCGTTAATTAACAAAATGGCCACATCAGCTGGATCAATTTCAAGTACCTCAATAATCTGCTGAGGGCTTGTTTCCTCTGGCACTGTCAACATTAACTCCTTTGCACGCCCAGTTCTCAGAGTCGCAAACAAACGTACTTTTATTTCCAATGCGTGTACCTCCTTGGGATAGCGTTAACCCCTAAATCTCTTTAAACACAATAAACGATATTTCTAGACCACAGACAATCCGCACAAGACGGTCCATTGCCGTAACAGTCCCCTTCACTATTATTCACATAGTCACAACCATCTGCTAAGTCACAGTCTGGACAGGAAGGATAACGATTACCTGTTACCATCGCTCTGAAATTCTGATAAGACTCTGAATTCCAAATTTCTTCCAATGTCTGTTGTTCCAGCGACCCAAAGCTAAACCGTCTGAGCTGCTTAGGCCTTCCAAATACATATTCCTTTCCATCGTGAGCCAGTCGGTAACAAGGAACTAACGCACCACCTGCTGTAATAACACCCGCTTGCTGCTCAACAAAACGACAATAACGATCTGTTTTTAGCTTCACCTCCGTCAACCTTAGGTTCAGCCCTTTTCGCATAGCTAAATTCCGCCAATAACGTTGTTTTTGAAGCATGGGTGTATGATCTGTCTGCGTATATAAAATCTGGTGGGTTTGCGCCAAAGTCACAGGCATTAGGTTGGAGAGAATCAGTTCACTGGCTTGTAATTCTGCACAGAGTGTAATTATTTCAGGGACATCCATTTCAGTTTGACTTGAGAGCACCATCTGTACTACCAAATCATGTTTATTAGTTTCCAGCCCTCTCAACACTTGTAGCTGTTTAAGTTGATTAATCAATTTATTGTACTCAAAGCCGCGAATGGTTTGAAAATGCTCTGCTGTCCCATCTATAGAAACGACAATGCGCTTGGCATAACGCGCTAATTGAAGTGCCATATCCATTTCTAGTGTCGTTCCATTTGTGGTCACTGTTAAAGGATAGGCCTTCAGCGCCTCCAGTACTTCATAAAACCTAGGGTGACAGGTTGGTTCGCCAATGCCCCCTAAAACGATTTCCTCCACCTCACTTAGCTGGTTAATCTGCGCCAGCAAGCTGTCCAAAAGCTCATCTTTCATATGTCCTGAGGCCTGAGTCCATGTTTTCCGATAACACATCTCACAATTCAAATTACAGTAGTCTGTCAGTTCAATGCAAATTTTTTTCAAGGACACTTCGAACACCTCCTAAAAAGAAGTAAAGCAAAGGCCCCGTACATGGCTTCAATGCCGATGTTCGGGGCCAACTGCATGCTATAAGCCTAGCAGCGCTTTTCTTTCAGCTGTAGGAATACCATCTACGCCCCAGCCACGAAGGTTGTAGTACTCAGGCAGTAATACATCTAAGTGGGTAATGCTGCCTTTTGATGGACCGTCGACAATTTCATCTTCTAGAAGTCTTCTAGGGAGTGTATCTTGGTCTGGTGTAATACCCGCGCTTAGGTTAAACATACGCTCTAAGTTCCAAATGCGCTCACCTGACATGAGCACGTCGTCCGCAGTCATTTCAGTGCCAATAACCGCCGAAATCATTGCTGCATAATCAGGCGCACCCATTGCAAATGAAGTGAAGAGACAAAGACCTGACGCATCTATAAACGCTGTTAAGTCTTGGAATATTTTAACCCAAGCTGCTTTGCCTTCTAAAGAGAAGCGGTCAAGTTTTTCTGGAAGGCCTAAAATTTCAGGTGAAATCATATAGCCTCTTACATGACAACCGCCGCGGTTAGATGTTGCATATTGGAGACTTTGACCTTGAATCCCTCTTGGATCATAAGCTGGTAGTTCTTGCTTTTTAACAGACATTGAAAGTTCAGAGACACCGTATGCATCTGTTAGTCTGTAAGAACCATCAGCCATTTTGTCGCCGAAACCTTCTCTTAAACCAATCATTTTTGTCCAAGTAACCACGGCCTCGTTATTGCCGAATTCAAGTGGAATGCCACCTAGTTCTGATGGCTGAATCAAGCCTTTTTGAACGAGTTCCATAGCCGCTGCAATCGTAGCGCCTGTAGAAATCGTATCTAGACCCATTTCATTACACCAATAGTTCGCTTTAATAACTGAGCCCATATCCGAAACGCCGCAGTCTCCGCCAAACGCCCAAATAGTTTCATACTCTGGGCCGCCGCCTTCAATGTCGTCTACTTTACAGTAGCGGCCACAGGCAATTGGACATCTATAACATGGGTCTTTACGCACTAAATACTTTTCAGTTAATGTTTCACCACTGAGCTCTTCCGCATCTGCAAATTGAGACGTTTGGAAATTATTAACTGGGAATACGCCGTTTTCATTAATAATATTAACAAGAACCGCTGTGCCATAAGTCGGAAGTCCTTGACCTGTAACACCGTTCTCTCTGATTTTTGTCGTACAAGATTTAACCACTTCTTTAAGCGCTTCTGGGTCAGCAACTTCAACCTTTTGCGTACCTCTGACAGTAATCGCTTTTAGATTCTTTGAGCCCATGACAGCCCCGACACCAGATCTACCCGCCGCTCTATCCATTTCGTTCATGATTGCAGCCATAAATGATAATTTTTCACCAGCAGGCCCTATCGTCATGACTCTAGACTTCTCCGGAATTTCTTTCATCAATAATTCAGTGGTCTCAGAAACGACTTTGCCCCAAAGGTGGGCAGCACTGCGAATCTCAACTTTGTCGTCTTCAATCATCAAATAGACTGGCTCACTCGCCTTGCCTTCAACAATAATCACATCATAGCCGGCAAATTTAAGCTCAGCACCCCAGTAACCACCTGAGTTAGAAGAGGCAATTGTGCCTGTCAGCGGCGACTTAGTAACGACCATATATCGACCACCGGTAGGGGTTGGCGTACCTGTGAGTGGGCCAGTAGCCACAATCAGTTTGTTGGCGATGTCAAGTGCGTCTACCGTAGGCGAAACTTCTTCCATAAAGAGCTTCGTGCCAAGGCCCCGACCACCAATGAATTTCTTTGCCTTATCCAGTTCCAATGCCTCTGTTGTGCATGTACCCGTGCTGAGATTGACTCTTAGAATCTTACCTTGATAACCGTACATACTGTTCCTCCTTTTCGCGTTTGGCCCAGCAAAATACACTGGATGAATGGTTTTTATTCCAAATCCTTTCCAAAGCGGGAGGCAGACCAGTTTCCCGGCATACCCATTGGTCTTGACTCGTAGCAGTTAGCCTTAGAGCCTTCGACTCGGATTTAGCGACTCGGTTATAATACTTCAATCACATCACCGACGTGAATTGTGCCGCCTGTGATGACTCGGGTAAAAATACCCTCCTTTGGCATGATGCACTGTCCGACCTGTACCTTTATGGCACAACCACTGTGACACTCCTTGCCAATTTGGGTGACTTCGTGAACGGTTTCTCCTATTTTGACTCTCGTGCCAACAGGGAGTGCATGTAATATAAGGCCTTGTGTGGTAATATTCTCTGCAAACTTGCCGCTACAAAGGCCTTCTACACCTATCTGAGTCATTTTGTCTATGCTTTCTTGAGCCAATAGACTGACCTGACGGTGCCATTTGCCAGCATGGGCGTCTCCTACCAAACCAAAATCCTCTTGAAATTCACCAAAAGGAATAGATTCCTTTATGACCCCTTTGACCTTGCTGATGTTTACCGCTATAACCACTCCAGTTTGCTTATCCATTAGCCAGTTCTCCTCTTCTTATATGCGCCAGATTTGCCACCCGTTTTAGACAAAAGTGCTAGCCTCCTACTTCAACCATATTCCTAACGATGATGTGCCCTTCTTCAAGTCTGTGTTGTCGAGGTTTAGACTGTACCGCCTTTATAATAGCCGCTTGCATGGCTGGTAAATTATTTAAAAATGGCTTTAAGTCCGTCTCCTCATTTGAATGGAGACAGTATTTTAGCTGCCCTGTAGAAGTAAGTCTTAATCGATTGCAACTCTCACAGAAGCGGCAAGAAATTGGACTAATTAAACCAACGCGTCCCACAGCACCGTCCAATTGATACATGGTTGCTGGTGACGCTGGGTCTAATGCCTCACATGCTTTGAGTGCAGGCACGGCTGTCAACACCGCTTGATTTGACATGAACTGCTCCGAAGACCAATTTGCCACTTCTCCAATTGGCATTAATTCTATAAACCTAACTTCAATGGGTTCTGTTTTTGTCCAGTTCACAAGCCGCTCTATCTCACAGTCATTGAAACCGCGAATCAGCACGACATTGATTTTTATAGGCACCATGCCTGCGCTTTTAGCTGCTTCAATGCCGTCTAGTACATCTTGAAGTCTGCCACCACGGGTCATGTATGCAAATTTTTCAGGGTCCAGTGTATCTAAGCTGATGTTCACCCGCTTTAAACCAGCAGACTTCAAGTCCGCCGCCATGGCAGCTAGTTTGAGTCCATTCGTTGTGAGTACCAGCTCATTAATGCCTTGAATCTCATTCAACTTTGCAACTAATCCAACTATACCGTGTCGAATCAATGGTTCGCCGCCAGTCAGCCGTACCTTTTCAACGCCTAGCTCTGCCATGCTACGAACCATCGTTTCAATATCTTCAAGGGACATAATGTCCTGATGTTTCATTTTTTCAATACCTTCCGCTGGCATACAGTAGCGACAGCGTAAATTACAACGGTCTGTTACCGATACCCTCAAATAATTGAGTTTTCTGCCATAAGCATCCTTCACAGACCCTCACCTCCAAAAATAATGCGTCCCGGTGATTCCAGTGCATAGCCACCTATTGCCTCTAATTCTGTTTTAAAGACTTCCGACTGGAGTACCGCAATCAGCTGTTGCACCCGAGAATCTGCGTAGGACTCTCGACGAATCAAAAAGTCATAAGATTCATACCCTATAGGCACAAAATCTAACTTCATTTGAGCAGCTGCCGAATAAATACCTAGCCCTGCGTCCGCATCGTCTGTTTTAACAGTGACCGCTACTGCCAAGTGGGTATTCACCTCTCGTTCGTAGCCGTTTAACTGTTTCGGGGACATGTCACGCTTTTTTAGTTCATAGTCGAGCAACTGCCTAGTGCCTGCGCCTCTTTGACGATTGACAATGCTTATGTCTTCTCTCGTTAAGTCCGCCACGCTCTCAATGTTCTTAGGATTGCCCGGTTTGGTCATAATGCCTTGTAGCCGCTTTACGCCTTCTATTAGGAGCACTTCATCGTTTTCAAAGTACTGAGGTTTCAAATAAGTGTTGTAAACGCCTGTCTCTTCGTCTAAGAGGTGTACACTGGCACAGTGGCATTCTCTGCGCTTAATTGCCAATACACCACCTAGACTGCCTACATGGGCTGAGCCTAGCGGCATTTTATCTGCAATTAAGTCTAGAATCAGGTCATGACTGCCTATCAAGACAAGTTTCTCCTTAATAGCCTCAGGTTCGTGGTAGAGCTCAATTTCCGCCTGCGTTCCACTTTCCATGCCTTCTGAGCTTCTCGGTATTTTCAATAGTCCGTCTGCCTTAACCAAACTCATGGTAGAGCTGGCCTGACGGCTGAGCGGTGTCACCATATACTGGTCATTGATGTAACCTAATGTTACGCGTATGTGTTCTTCATGTTTAAGGGAAGAAACGACTCGCTGAGTCAGCACTGCTTGAACTGTTTTGACTGGTGGTGATTGGAACCCTCTGAGCAGAGGTTCTACAAAGGTTCTAAAAGCTAAATAAGACGATGCTGGATACCCTGGAAGTCCTATGACAGGCTTACCACCGATAATGCCGAGGATAGTCGGTTTCCCCGGTTTCATAGCGACGCCATGAACAACCACTTGACCCTCTGCTTCAATGACCTTCGCCGTGTAATCTTTTGAACCTGTCGAAGACCCTGCAATGGTCACGAGGAGGTCGTTTTCAGAAAGTCCTTTAAGTACAGCTGCTCTCAGTTGTTCAAAATCATCTGGTGCAGCTGGGTATATTTGCGACTGAGCATCTAGTTCTTTTGAGAGCGCAGCCAATACAGGTGAAGTTGAATCCATGATTTTGCCCTTTGTCATTTCTGAAAGCTGCTGAACAATTTCATTGCCCGTTGGCAAAATGCCAATACGCCTTTGCTGCTTAACGGGAACGTCAGATAAACCACCGCTTAGAAGCGCGCCTAAATCTTGAGGCTGAATTCTATGATCAGAAGGCAGGATCATTTCACCTTCTACAAGGTCTTCACCCACTTGTCTTATATGCTGCCACGGTATGGCTGGTGCAATAATGCTGATTAAATTATCTTCTATTGGAATGACATCTTCTATCATAATAACGCTGTTAAAACCTACTGGTATTAGATTTCCCGTGTTGATCCACTTAAAATCTTCGTGAAGGTTGAGCGTTAGAGGTTCTCTTTCATTTGCCGACTTTGTTCTACAAGCCTTAACTGCGATGCCGTCCATAGCCGCACAGGGGTGGGCTGGTGAAGAACACTTGGCAAAAATGGCCTGTGTGGTAATTCTGTCGGCTGCATTAAATACTGTCACGGTTTCGGAGACATCGTTCCAATTGAGCGCAGTATAATATTTTTCCTTAGCCAGTTCGACTGGGGTATTGTCAATATAAACCTTTTGCGTCATTTCACACCTCCTGCCGTATCAATTGGGGGTGAATCACTGATACTTTGACAGAACTCCCCGCCTCAAGTCCTTCGGCGTCTTTAGAAATTTGAAGATACCCGCAGGTATTTGCCATGAGACTGATTAACCCAGATTTGCCGTAGATGGGCTGAGCATTTAACCCTACTGCCGACTGACTCAGCTGTACCATGACAAAAGTATCTTTGCCCGGTGCGGCATGAATTCGCGACGCCAGTATAGCCTCTGTCGTAAATGGTCTTAGTGCCTTCGTTTCGTATGCATCTTCTATAATACGCTGTACGACCAATTGATATAGGAGTAACGCCGCCGATGGATGTCCTGGCAGACCAATGATTGGTTTACGCTGTGAAGACCCAATGAGGGTCGGTTTTCCCGGTTTAATTGCCAGACCGTGGGTCCAAAGCTTTCCCTCTGGCATGGCACAAATAACTGCTTTGGTGTGGTCTTTGGTTCCAGCTGAACTACCGCCAGAGAGCAGTACTAGGTCCGAGTCAATGAGACAATCGGCTACCTGTTGACGCAACGTTTCAAAGTCGTCAGGTACAATCAGCTGTCGCATGACTAAGCAACCATCTTCCTTTGCGTTTGCTGCAAGTGCGTACCCGTTTATATCTCTGATTTGACCTAAGTTTAATGGGGTGTGCACATCCACCAATTCATCTCCGGTAGACAGAATACTCACCCGAAGCGGTTTAAATACTGTCAGTGTATGGCAACCAAGACCTGCTAATAATCCAATGTCATGAGGCCCAATCCGGTGTCCTTTTGGTATCAGCCGTTGACCTTTCTTAACATCGTCACCTATACGATTGATATTTTCGTTGAAGTGAACGGGCTGATAGACCATCAAACTAGTCTTTTCAAGCTTGTCGCAGTGCTCTATCATAACCACTGCGTCTGCACCTTCTGGTACGTATCCGCCAGTTGGTACATAGACCGCTTCGCCGCACTTCACTGTCAATGTGCTGGCAAAACCCATCTCAACGCTGCCTATAATTTTGAGTATGCTTGGCAATGATTCGTTGGCTCCTGTGACGTCTTCATGGAGAATTGCGTAGCCGTCTACTGTTGATCTATTGAAAGCTGGCAGATCCTCTGAAGCATCAATCGACTCAGCTAAGTAGCGTCCGATTGATGCTTCTAAGGTCACCTGCTCAGCACTCATATTTATTTGACTGCCAAGAGATTTGCCATACGTCATAGCCTCGTCTAGTGTCTTCACATTTAAAAATTCCACAAGTCACCTCTTTATTTAGGTTGCCCGCATTCTGAATCGTCACCCACAAGAATCTGAATGCCGTGATGGAGTGGGGGCAGAATATATGAAAGTGTTTCCCGGACGGCCTTTGGACTGCCTGGCAAATTGATTATAAGTGACTTCTTACGTATACCTGCGGTTGCTCTGGAGAGCATTGCTTTGGGTGTCAACTGCAGACTGTAAGCCCGCATCGCCTCCGGTATGCCCGGAACGTCTCTTTCTATAACTTGCTTGGTGGCCTCTGGGGTTATGTCCCGTTGACTAAACCCAGTGCCGCCAGTCGTCAGAATCAGTTCAACCTGAACCTCATCAGCTAAGCGAATCATTTCTTGTGTGAGCGCGGTCATGTCATCTGGCAATATCTTATGGCTGATAACTTGATAGCCTGCTGCTGTTACCAGTTCTTTGATGACTTCGCCGCTCAAGTCCTCTCTTTGACCTACTGAGCCTTTGTCGCTTGCGGTTATAAT
>JBGSUZ010000367.1:0-2574 GCA_041753235.1 Acidaminobacteraceae bacterium | reverse complement strand
CTTGCTTAGCAAGTTATTAAAGCCAGACGCTGGCGTATCCTTATGGATTACGACGATTTTGGTGCTCATAGTGGTCTTCTACAATCCGATTTTAGGACTCTTTGGTGTTCTGGCATTGGTTTATTTGCTGTTTCACAATTGGCGAAGCAATAGGCAGCGCCAAAAGAAAATGCAGCGTTACATAGAAGAACTCTACAGCGACATAGATGCAGCAGCGCGGTACGCAATTTTAAATCTGCCAATGCCGCTGACCATGCTAGACTTTGACGGTCGCATTTCTTGGTATAACTCTAAGTTTTCAGAAATGCTAGGCATGAAAGATTTACTGGGGTTAGAACTTGAAGAGCTTGTTCATCATTTTGACTTGGATAAGATTCTTCAGGAGAAGGAACTGGTTGAGGTCAAAATTTCTGAAAAGTATTATCATATCTATGCCAATATTATAAAAATGGATCAAGATCAAAATCGATTCACCATTATGCTTTATTGGATTGATACGACAACAGCTAAAATTATGATAGACCGTTACGAGGATGAAAAGCCAATTATTGCGATGGTGCAAGTCGACAATTATGACGACGTCATGTCTGAAATTAAAGAAGATAAGCGCCCATTCCTAACATCTGAGATTGACAGTAAAATCAATCTTTGGGCTTCTAGAATGAACGCCCTCATTAAGAAATACCAAAATGACAAGTATATCGTTGTTTTTGAAAATAAGTACTTGGAAAATTTAGAGGTTAAAAAGTTCAATCTATTAGACGATATTCGAGAAATAGAAGTGGGCAACAAATTCCCAGTAACCCTGAGCATAGGGGTCGGCGTCAGCGGCAAAAACTTTACACAGTCTGAGGAATATGCATTTTCAGCGTTAGAGTTAGCGCTAGGCCGTGGTGGTGACCAAGCGGTAGTACGTAAAATAGGCAACTTTGACTTTTACGGCGGAAAAACCAAAGCGGTGGAGAAGCGGAACAAAGTCAAGGCGCGCATCATAGCCCATGGTCTGAGACCGTTAATTGACGAAAGTAAGCGCGTTATTATTATGGGGCATAAATACCCTGACATGGACTGTTTTGGTGCAGCGATTGGCATAAACCGAGCAGTCATCAGCAGGGGTAAGGACGCCTACATCGTTTTAAACCAAGTGAATGAGGCTATTAAGAATATTTATGAAGTGTTTAAAGATGAGCCTGCGTATAAATTTATTACTTCTGAGGAAGCGCTGGAACTAGCGGAGGAAAACGTACTGCTTGTAGTAGTAGACACCCACCGTCCTAGTATTACAGAATGTCCGCAACTACTAGAAGAACTCCCGCGGGTCGTACTGATAGACCATCACCGTAGAGGCACTGAGTACATTGAAAATACGGCACTTAAGTACCACGAACCCTATGCATCTTCTACCTGTGAACTAGTGACTGAAATTCTTCAGTACATGGAGAACAAGGTCAATATTGAAAAGATAGAAGCAGAAGCACTGATGGCGGGTATTGCTGTAGACACGAAGAACTTTACCTTCAAAACAGGTGTGCGTACATTTGAGGCGGCCTCGCTACTCAAACGCTTTGGGGCAGATACAACCCAAGTCAAGCAGTTCTTCCAAGACGATTTAATGACCTTTATCAGCAAGGCCAATCTGGTTTCCAGTGCAAAACTGTATGACCACGATGTTGCCATTTCAGTCTGTTATGACATTGTGCCTAATGCAACGCTAATTGCAGCTCAAGCTGCGGATGATTTGCTAAACATTCGCGGTATTTCCACTTCTTTTGTTATTTCAATGAACGAGGAAAACATTGTCTTTATCAGCGGCAGATCCCTTGGGGACACCAATGTGCAGATGATACTTGAGAAGCTAGGTGGCGGCGGGCATATGACCACAGCAGGCGCACAATTTAAAGAAACTTCAATGGATGCGGTTCACGACATGTTGATCAGCGCCATTAATGACTATTTTGAGGAGAGTGAGACAAAATGAGAGTAATCTTACTGAAAGATGTAAAAGGTACTGGTAAAAAAGGAGACGTTGTCAACGCTTCTGACGGACACGCTAGAAACTTCCTAATTCCAAGAGGGCTCGCCAAAGAAGGAACAGATGGTGGCGTTAAAGAGGTTCAACATCAAAAAGAATCTGCGGACAAACGCAAAGCGGCTGAATTAGCTGAGGCCAAAGCACTTGCAGAGAAAATAGGAACGCTTTCAATTGAGTTCAAATCTAAAGTAGGCGAAGGCGGCAAACTCTTTGGCGCAATCACTTCTAAGGATATTTCCGAACTGTTTGAAAAAACCCACGGCATTAAAGTGGATAAGAAGAAAATTGAAATTGGAACCATTAAGGCCATTGGTACATTTACAGCTGAACTTAAGATTTACCAAGGCGTTGTAGCAAAATTGACTGTAAAAGTGTCTGAGCAATAAACACAAGTGTTCCATTATATAACATCAGAAAGCGGGAATTTATTATTCCTGCTTTTTTTGGTGCGCCCAGCATGGGCGCACTCTAGTCGGTGCAAGTCCGATACGGAGGCTGGTAGTGCCAACCGTTAGCCAAGAGCAAGGGTGTCGTGGGTGACT
>JBGSUZ010000366.1:0-13935 GCA_041753235.1 Acidaminobacteraceae bacterium | reverse complement strand
CCGTTCATCGGCAGGGTAGAGGTCTATGGTAACTCTGCCGTAGGTTGGGTTGCTGGCACTGCTGTCGCCGAAGCCTTCAAAACTATCTGCACCGCCTGAGCCAACGTTGGTGACAAAGGTTTCAATTTCAGGGATGTCTAGAAGCGTCTTTTCAACTTCTGACAAGATGGCATCGGTGCGCTCAATAGGTGTGCCTCGTGGCGTTGAGACGCTAATGTAAAGGCGGTCGTAGTCTTCTGAGCCAAACATTTCAACTTTCAGCGCGCCTGTGATCATTAGGCTCAAGCTCAAAGCAAAAGCTGTAAATAAAGCAACAATAGCAATAAGTCTATTTCGGCCTTTAGAAACTATTTTTTCAAGTATTTTGCCGTAGCCCTGTATGAGCGAACTTTCCTCTAATCGTTTATGTTGCCCAATATGTTTGGCAATCATAATAACAGAGAAGAACAGCGCGAAGCCGATGGAGAGGACGCCTATTTGACCATCTTGCTTGAAGGCGACTAGGCCTAGTACAAAGACAAGCAAAACAGATGCAACTGAATTCAATCTTTTTCTGAACTTGCTGACAGGCTTGAAGGCCTTCGCATCGTCTTTTAAAATTCTAGCACAGAGGGCAGGTGTCACCGTCATGGCAATCAAGAAAGAAGAGGCTAATGCGAATATAACCGTCATTGGAATCGGTTTAATAAACGCCCCCATAATGCCTGTTGTAAGCAAAATTGGGAAGAAGGCAGCAATGGTGGTTAGCATAGACGAGAATACAGCCATAGCGACCTGATTCGTTCCTTTTATAGCCGCTGTTTTACTGTCATAACCAAGGTGTCGTAGCCGATCTATATTTTCCATAATAACAATGCCGTTGTCTACGAGCATGCCCACTGCTAAAACCATAGAAAATAACGTGATTGAGTTAATGGTAAGGTCAAATAGCTTCATTAACCAAAGCGTGGAGAGAATAGACAGTGGAATAACGGTAGAAACAATTAAGGACTCGCCTAAACCGATGAATAAATAGAGTACGATGAGCACTAGGACTAAGCCTGAAATGGCATTGCTGGTAACACCACCGAGCTGGTCGTCAATCATTTTAGCCATGTCGCCGCTTATTTGAACGCTCAAGTTTTCTGGGTATAAACTGCCTTTGCCTTTGTCGAGTTTGTCTCTTACCAACTGAGACGTTTTAATAACGTCTGAACTGGATTTCTTTTTAATAGAAATTGAAACGGATGGTTTTGTACCAGCCTGTTCACTGTGCAGACGTTCTGACATTCTTGAAAAAGTTTCAGCTTTTTTATAGCCGTCTTTAACAAGCGCCACGTCTTTTAAATACAGGGGTTTACCATCTTTATAAGTGAGTAGAATGTCACCAATTTCTGAAATCGCTTCAAAGGAGTTGATGGTTCTGATGTTAAAGGTTCTGTTGTCGAGTACCGCTCTACCGCTGGGAATGTCCATGTTCGCAGCAGACACAAGACTTTGGACGGTTTCAATAGTCAGGCCATAGCGCTCCATAAGGGCAGGTTCAACCACGACTGAAATTTCTCTTTCAAGACCGCCAATAACCTTCGCTTCTTTAACGTCAGGCAGTGTTTCAAGTGCATCTGCCATGTCTTGTCCAATGTTTTTTAAAGTAACAAAGTCATAGTCACCAGTCATGTTAACAATCATAATAGGGGAATTGTTGGTCTCGAAGTTTTGAACAATAGGTGTTTCCGCATCCTTAGGCAGGTCGGCAATAATACCGTTGATACGCTCTGAAACTTCATTGTTCTTTTCTTTGACATCTACACCTTGTTCGTATTCTATGTAGACTTGTGAAAAGCCGCTGACAGAGTTTGAACTGATGGTTTTAATGTCTGCAATATCAGAAATCTGATTCTCAATTTTTTCTGTGACTTGCCGCTCCACGTCTTCAGGAGACGCACCAGGGTACATGGTAAAGATGTAGCCATAAGGCAAGACTACCTCAGGATTAATCTCTCTTGGCAGCCCTAGGTAAGACGTCGCCCCTAAAATAACCAGAATCATTATGAGTAAATACACGATTCTGTAACGCTCTACAAAAAACTGTGCCCACTTGCCAAAGAAACTTAGTGGCCTGTCGTACTCAGTATTTGCGGATTTAGATTTTGTCTCATCATTTTTCATTGTCACTCCCCCAATATAGTTTTCTTTTCATACTCAAAACAAAACAATCTATACAAATAATTCGCTTGTTCTGAGTTTACGAATATATTATTAAAAAAATATGACGAATATGTTTTCATTGTATTAAGAATTATCAAATTATATGGACAAAATACAAGTGATTTTAATTTTTAGTAGCGCTGGCCTCAGAGTTTTGTCATAATGTATATACTACCCACTTAAACTTAAGGAGAATTAAAAAATGAATAATGAAAAAGAAATCATAAACCAAGCACAAGAAGATTGCAGCTGTTCAGGCAACTGTCACGAAGGCTGTGCGTGTGGACATGACCACGACCACGAACATGAGCACCTAGACCACGATGTAGTAACATTAGTCCTTGAAGACCATTCAGAAATCAAATGTCCGGTACTCGACATTTTTGATATTGAAGAACAAAGCTATATTGCACTCCTTCATCCAGTTGAAGAAACAGCGCTTTTATATCGCTTTGAAGACAACGAAGACGGCACCATTGAGTTAGACACAATTGAAGACGATGCAGAATTTGAACTGGTTTCTAATACATTCAAGGCACTGCAAGAAGAAGAGGAATAAGCTCAATTAAATTATTTTATGGTTAATGACAAACTCTTGATATGGTACAATGCAGTTATTACATCGCATTTGGCCTATCAGGAGTTTTTTTATTAACCAAATGGGATATGAATAGAACAAAACCCCTATGACATAGATTTAGGAATGATAAACATGCCAGAAAATGAAAAACGCAGACAAAAAAATAAAATAAAAAAGGAACAAATTTTTCATGAAGCTGAAATTTGGTGGGATAAACTCGACAATACAGCACATATTTTTCCTGTTATAGCAGGCGAAAAAATGTCAAATGTCTATCGCATCAGTGTCGTTCTAAAAGAGGAAATTGACCCTGAAAAATTACAGGAAGCGCTGGATCTTATTTTGCCAAAGTTTAAAGGCTTCAATGTAAGGCTTAGACAGGGCCTATTTTGGTACTATTTTGAGGCAAATGGAAAGCCAGCACCGCGGGTCAGGGAAGAGTCTACTTACCCGTGCCGCTTTATTGCGTCCAATACGAACAAAAGCTACCTGTTTCGGGTGAGTTACTATAAAAGAAAAATTAACCTTGAAGTATTCCATGTGCTGACGGACGGCATGGGCGGCCTGAACTTTCTCAAAGAACTGACCTACCAGTACCTACGGTTGGTACACCCTGAGCTGAGAGATCAGTTTGGAGATGCGCTCAGCAGTGACACCTCCATGAACAGAGAAGACAGCTTCCTCAGCAACTTCAAAAAAATGCCAGTGAAAAGCTACCGCTCGAAACGGGCTTACCTCATAAAAGGGACAAAGTTAAAAAATGGTGAGTTCGGGATTCTACACGGCTACATGAGCACAGAGCAGCTAAAAACAGTCTGCCGCAGTTATGGGGTCAGTATTAACGAATTCATGGTGGCAGTATTTGCATGGAGCATTTATACCGAGTGCCTGAAAGGCATAAAAGAAGAAAAGCCAATCCGCATTGCCGTGCCGGTGAACCTACGGGGCTATTTTGACTCCATCACCACAAAGAATTTCTTTGTCATGGTGTCTGCTGAATTTAAAGCTGAAAACGAAAATTATGCCTTTGAAGAAATTGTTAACATCGTCAAAGAGAGCCTTCGGGGGCAGATTTCAAAAGAGAACTTAGAAAAGATTATTTCCTATAACGTTTCCAATGAAAAAAATATTCTTATGCGGGCTATACCACTGGAAATAAAGAAGCTCGCCATTTATTATGTGTATAGACTTGCGGCCCTTGCCAATACGTCTACGGTGTCTAACATCGGCAATATCGTTTTGAAGGACGCCTATACACCCTATGTGGAAAAATTCAACGCGATTGTCGCCATGTCCACAGGTCAGAACTTGAAGGGTCTAATTTGTTCGTATCAGGACACGCTCGCCATAACGTTTAGTTCCTATTTGGCAGAGCCATCGATTCAAAGAAGGTTTTTCAGGAAACTTGCGGAAGAAGGCATAGACGTATCTATAGAAAGCAATGGTGTATACGATGAGTAGATGCAATCAATGTAAAGTGGCAATTATGGACGAGGTGAACTTGTGTCCCTTATGCAAATGTGTGCTGGAAAAGACAACGGATGTAGAAAACTTGTATCCAGACGTGAGAATCATAACTAGAAAAATGCATTTATTAATAAGAATTTATGCTTTTGTGGCAATTGTTGCAGAGACTTTGCTGCTGTATTTTAATTATAGGACAGTAGATGGTCTGCACTGGTCAATCGTTGCGGGGGTCGTGCTGTTTTATGCTTATATTGCATTGAATTTGACCTTTATGACAACGTTGGAATACAAGACGAAGGCGATTATTCTCATTATGACCGCTATTTTTAGCATCATTCTGATTGATGTTTTAACAGGGTTTCACGGCTGGTCACTCAATTATTTTCTGCCGGGGAGCATTATTCTGCTCAATAGTGGTATTCTTGTTGCTATGTTTATTAATATTAGAAACTGGCAAAGTTATATGATGATAGAGCTCATGACGATAGTATGGAGTGCCGTGCCGTTTATCTTTTTAAAGATAGGCCTTATGACGCATGTCAGTGTAAGTTTGATTGCCTTAGCCTACTCGGTATTTTTATTTCTTGGGACAATCATTATTGGCGGTAAGCGGGCATCGACAGAACTTAAGCGGCGTTTTCATGTGAGGTGACAAATGTTTAGAAGTGAAACCAGCATTAGAGGTAGAATTGCACGGCATATGATAACGCGCATGACCTCAAATCAGTTAATTGGTAAAAAAATACAACGCGGTGAGCATTTGACTAAAATTATTGAACCTCAGTGGAAGTGTCCGAGAGGTTTTGACTATGAACGCATAGAGAGAGGTCAATTTATTTTAGAGTCTCTCAAGCACGCTAAAGCCGATGTTGAAACCGTCATTCTTCAGCTACATGGCGGCGGCTATATAGGCAGTCTTCGCAATGTACACCGCAATATGGCTAGATTCTACTGTGAAATTGACAAAAGTATTCGCGTTTTTTCACCGGATTACCGAGTCGCACCAGAACACCCCTACCCAGCAGCTTTGGAAGATGCGCTGTCCACTTACGAGTGGCTGCTTGAAAGTGGTTATGTGCAGGAACAAATTATAGTAGTAGGTGACTCCGCTGGTGGCGGGCTTGCCATGGCACTTTGTTTATACTTGAAAGAACAAGGCAGAAAACTGCCAAAAGGCATTATTGCCATGTCGCCCTGGACAGACATGACTGCCAGTGGCAAGTCGTATCGATTCAATTATGAGAAAGACCCTCTATTTGGGAATACCACAGACTCAGTCTTATTTAATAGAGACTATCTGGGCAGTGAAAATGAGGAAAAGCCTTATGTATCGCCACTATTTGGAGACTTTGAAGGGTTTCCGCCCATGCTTATACAGACCGGCAGTTATGAAATGCTTCTAAGCGATTCAGTTGCCGTCGCCAAAAAGGCCATGGAAGCAGGTGTAAAAGTAAATTTCCTTATTTACGAAGGCATGTTTCACGATTTTCAAATGGCAGGAGATTTAATACCAGAGTCAAAAAAGGCTTGGCAAGAGGTTGGCAGATTTATAAAAAGCATGCGTTGATCGTTATATTAAGCGATCAACGCATGCTTTTTTTGTGTGAGGCTATTCGGCTGGTTCTGCTTCTGGTGTTTGTACTGGTTCTGTTTCTTCAGACTTAGCCCATTCATCCAATTTTTTCATCGTCATATCTAGCGTCTGTTGTGAAATTTCAGGGAGTGTTCCGCCAAAAGCTTTTTCAGCTGCATCATACCCATCTTTAATGGCTTGGCGCAGGGTCTCCACTTGTGATTTGTCACCGCCAGAAATGGCCTTGGCGAACTCTACCAAACGAGTAGAGGTTTTATCAACCCCATATTCTCCGTCTTCATCAATCATTTTTTGTGCTTCGGCTCTCATTTCAGGGGGGATGTCAATGAGCTTCTCGTCGGTGGATTTACCCTCGACTTTATTCTCACCTTCTGCACCATCAACCTTCATCTCAGCTTCTTGAAAAGCTATCCCTTGTTGTCTTAAGAGTTCTTTTACCATGTCTTTGAGTGGTTGTAATGCCTTATCCGCCTCAGCTTTCAATTCTTCGATTCTATTCATGTCTGGTTTAACCGTGTTAGGTTTGGCATAGTTTGGTGATTTCTCAACGGGTTTACCAATATCGAGTTGATCGATTGGGTTAGCATTAGTAGAATCAACTTTGTCTTTGGTAGCATTGTCGTTTTTTGAAGAGGTTTTGGGCGCTTGTGTATTTTGCATTTTAGCGAGGGCTTCTTTACTCGATGGATCTATAGACTTAACCATAAATACCTCCAATCGGAATCAACGAATAAATAAAAATAGTACTACTGTATATTTATACCCATTAACTAGCAAAGTATGCACCACGCTGATTGCCTCAATTGTTTCATCATATTAATAAACGGGTAAAATGCATACATTGGAAACTGGTAATGTTGTTTGTTTTACATAGTGGGAGGTTATCATGTCGGAGATGCGGAATGAACTTGGAACCTTGCTGATTGTAGAGGATAGTTTGACACAAGCAGAGATGTTGAAGTATCAATTTGAAGAAGAGGGTTTTCAGGTAATGACCGCTTCAAATGGGAAAGTTGCGCTAGAGATTTTAACTGAACATATACCAGAACTGATTATTAGTGATGTGGTCATGCCTGAAATGAATGGATATGAATTTTGTAAAGCGGTGAAAGCTGACGTAACATTGCGGCAGATACCGATTATTTTGCTGACAACACTCAGAGAAGTTGAAGATGTCATCATGGGCTTAGAATGTCAGGCTGATTATTTCATATCCAAGTCAATTAATCACGATGCGTTATTCTTAAAAGTCAAATCCATACTTGAGATAGACAGTAAGATAAAAAAGGAAGATGCATTATATGAACAGACTATTTATTGTCATGGGGTACAGCATGTCATTCATTCAACCCCATCTAAAACACTGAATTTTATATTGACTATTTATGAACTATCTTTCGCTCAGAATAAAGCTTTACTTGAGGTTCAGGATCAGTTGCGGCTTGAAATAGAAGAACGAATCAAGTTGCAACAAGAACTTGAACGGGCAAAAGATGCAGCTGAAGCAGGCAGTAGGGCGAAAAGTGCTTTTCTCGCGAATATGTCCCATGAAATACGCACACCCATGAACGCCATATTGGGTTTTTCACAGCTTTTATTGAGAAGTAATGATCTAACGCCAATTCAGACTGAGCGGCTGAATACTATTAATAGGAGCGGCGAACATCTCTTGAATTTAATTAATGACATTCTAGACATTTCTAAAATTGAAGCTGGACGCTTGGTGATAAACAACACCACATTTGACCTTCTAGAGCTTATCAATGACATTGAGTCCATGTTTCGAATCAAGACAGATTCTAAAGACCTCCGCTTAATTGTAGAAATAGACAGCGCACTAGAAAAATATGTAGTTTCGGATGTAGGAAAACTGAGGCAGATTCTAATCAATTTGCTTAGCAATGCGATTAAATTCACTAAAGATGGCGGCATCGCTCTACGTATAAAAACAATCCCCAGCACAACAGATAAAATTACATTGATAGCTGAAGTAGAAGACACGGGTCCGGGTATTGAAGCAGATGAGTTGGGCACTTTATTTAAACTTTTTGAGCAGACACAGAGCGGAAAAAATGCAGGCGGTACGGGTTTAGGTCTGGCTATCAGTATGCAGTTTGCGCGTTTGCTAGGGGGAGACATAACCCTACAAAGTGAAGTGGGTGTTGGCAGCCGTTTTCGTATGGAAATTCAATTAGGAAAAGGATTTAGCAAAGATGTGAAGGCTGTCTATGGACACAAAAAAGTGATTGGGCTAAACCCAATGAGCAAGGTGGGTAAAATACTGGTAGTAGATGATAAAAAAGAAAACCGAGAATTTTTAAAAGAGGTTCTTAACAGTGTAGGCTTTGATGTTTTATGTACAAATAGTGGCGAAGAGGCCGTTAAAATGGTTGAAAAACTAAAGCCTCAGCTCGTCATGATGGATTTAAAAATGCCAGGCATTGACGGTATAGAAGCAACACGACAGATCAAGGCACTTGAAGGTGGCAAAGAAACTCACGTTATCATGGTCACGGCGACTGCGTTTGATGATGATTTACATACGTTGCTGACTTCTGGTGCAGAACTTTATATTCGTAAGCCATTCAGGATTAATGAGGTTTTAGAAACCATCAGTAAATGCATAGATGTTCAATATATTTTTGAAGAGGAGTCTACTGAAGAGGAGCAGATAAATGAAGAAGTTTGTGTGAAAGCTTTACAGGATATCCCGAATGAATTATCTGAGGCACTTGAACAAGCTACTGTTAATGCGGAGCTAGACAGAATGCTGAGTCTGATTGATGAGGTGGAAGCAGTTCAACCTATTTTGGCAAAAAAAATGAGAACGCTTGCCAATAATTTTCAATATGAAGCATTGATTACACTGCTCAAGAAGAGGATGGTGTAGGACTATGTCAATTAACAAGGAGTTATTCACATATGCTAGTATTGTCATTGTCGATGACACGCCAGAAAATCTTAAGGTGCTTTCGGGCATGCTCAAAGAGAAAGGGTATGAAATACGACCGGTTTTAAATGGAAAACAGGCACTTCAGGTAATCCATAATAAACCCCCAGATTTGATTTTACTGGACATCAACATGCCAAACATGAATGGATACGAAGTTTGTGAAACGCTAAAAAAAGAGGATGCCTTTAAAAACATTCCTATCATTTTCATCAGTGCTTTATCTGAATCCTTGGACAAAGTAAGGGCTTTTTCTGTAGGTGGGGTAGATTATATTACCAAGCCCTTCCAATTGGAAGAGGTGAATGCGAGAGTTGAAACCCACCTGAGGCTCAGCAGGCTTATGAACAATCTAGAAAGCCTAGTAGAGCAGAAGGTCAAAGAAATATCGGATTCGCAGACCGCGACGATTCTGGCAATGGCGAGATTGGCTCAGTCGAGAGATGATAGTACGGGAACGCACTTAGAGCGGGTCAGTGGCTACTGTCAACTAATTGCAAAAGGCTTGGCAAATCTGCCCCAGTATCAAGAACTAATCAATGTACATTTTATTGATTTGATTCAGGCTGCAAGTTCTCTACATGACATTGGAAAAGTCGGTATACCTGACAGTATTCTTTTGAAGGAAGGGAAGCTGACATCAGAGGAGTATGAGATCATGAAGCTTCATTCGACAATCGGTTCTAAAACGCTAGAAGATGTCTACCGTTACTATCCTCAAAATGAATTTGTAAAAATGGGCATAGAGATTGCACGTTGGCATCACGAAAAGTGGGATGGATCAGGTTATCCAGACCAACTAGTTGGAGAGGCTATACCTCTGACAGCTCGAATCATGGCGCTGGCAGATGTTTATGATGCACTTAAGTCAGAAAGGTGTTACAAAAAGGCTCTTTCCCATGATGCATGTGTAAAAATTATCTCACAAGACGGCGGCAAATATTTTGATCCTGTCATAGTAGAAATTTTTAGAAGCTGTCATGAAGAGATTCACTTGAATTGGAAAAAATATCATCCAGAGCTGTGAATACAATAGGACTTTTTGAAGATAGGAGGTGATGTGATGACAGAATCGACAGATATACTGCAAAATCTGGTCGTTGTTTTTAGTATCGACGAGCAGTGCTATGCGCTGCCTCTAAATAGCGTTATCAGTGTGGAACGAATTGTCGAGATTACTCACATTCCAGATAAAGCGGACTATGTTCGTGGTGTGATTAATGTTCACGGTACGATTATGCTTGTCGTTGATTTTCGAAGGCGTATGCACTTGAGGGAGAGACCGGAAATTTTGTCAGACCAACTGATGATTATTCACTGTCATGGACGTCCTTGTGCCTTAATGGTGGATGGCGCTATTGGGGTATCTGACATAAACAATCATGATATCACCCAGATAGAAGAACTCTTAACAGAAAAGGGCCTCTTAACAGGAATTGGTAAAACGAGCGAGGGGATGATTCTACTGAATAATCCAGACGAACTACTTGTTGATGATGACCTAGATAAAATTGAAGCTAGTTTAATGCCGGTGACTTTATGAGTGTTTCTGTAAAGCGTAGCGTGCTAGAGGCAGTTAGTGTACATGTTGCTGAGAAAATGGGGCTAAATTTTTCAGGAACGAGATTGAAAGACCTTGAGAGTGCGCTAATAAAAGCTGCGAAAGACTTAGAATTTGAAACGGTTGAAGACTGTATTGACTGGGTTCTCAAGGCGCCACAGTCGCGAGATAAGACAGAAGTTTTGGCAACGTATTTAACTGTTGGGGAAACATATTTTTTCAGAGAAAAGCGACATTTCGAAGTATTGGAACAAATCATTTTACCTGAAATCGTACACAGTGCCCAGCGAAAAAGAAAGTGCCTGCGCCTATGGAGTGCCGGTTGCGCAACTGGCGAGGAAGCATACTCAATTGCCATTACATTACATAGAATGCGTTACCTGCTCAAGGGGTGGGATGTCTCAATCCTTGCGACGGATATTAACTTAGTGGCACTACAAAAGGCAATAAAAGGGGTTTATTCCAACTGGTCTTTTCGAAACGAACCAACGTGGCTTAAAAAAAACTATTTTAAGGTTACAGACGACGGCAAGTATGAAGTAATTCCAGAAATACGAAAAATGGTAACTTTTGGGTATTTGAATTTAGCAGAAGATCTTTATCCTTCTATACTGAATGGCACGAATACACTAGATGTAATTTTTTGCCGTAACGTGTTGATGTATTTTTCCCCTGAGAGGATTCATGAAACACTTGAAAGGTTTCACACTTGCCTTGTTGAAGAGGGGTTGATAATTGTAAGTGCTTGTGAGACGCCAAATTTATCTTTGTCTAATTTTTCGGCAGTCAATTATCCAGATGCCATTTTCTATAGAAAAGAGAAAGCATTAGTTGCCGACAAACTAATCCTCCCCGAAAAGTTGCCGACTTTGGAACTTCGTCGTCCTCTGAACCCTGAAAAAAAAATGGCGCTTCTTATGCCAGAAGTGGATAGGGAAGTTATGGTAAGCTTATGCCGAACTTTTGCCAATGAGGGCAGACTCGATGAAGCGCTTGAACTATCTGAACAAATTCTTGCAAATGATAAGCTCAATGCCAATCAGCACTATTTACATGCAGTGATTCTTCTGGAGCAGGATAAAAAAAAGGAGGCAATCGCTTCGCTTCATAAGACGCTTTTTTTAGACAACAGTAGCGTTATGGCATATTTTATGTTAGGTAATATTGCAATGCAGTGGGGACAACATAAAGAAGCGAGAAAGTATTTTCAAAATGCAGTAAGTATTTTGGCAGGGTATACAGCAGATGCGGAAGTTCCCAATTCGGAAGGTTTACAAGCTGCAAAACTAGCTGAAATGATTCGAAGCGTCATCGATGCGCTGTGATTGAAAAGGGAGAAGTGCTATGGGAAAACAAAAGAATGATTTGGAGAAGGACCAAATTCTTAAAGCGCGTGCAGTGGTTTTAGCACAGGAAATAATACGAAATAACGAAGAAATAGAAACTATTGAATTTACAGAGTTCATTATTTCAAATGAAAGGTATGGCATAGAAAATTGTTTTATACGTGAGGTCTATCCACTGAAAGAGTACACCCCATTGCCGGGTGTACCTGATTTTGTTTTTGGCATTATCAATGTGCGCGGTAAAATTACGTCGATTATTGACATACGGAAGTTTTTTGACTTGCCAAGTAATGGGCTAGCAGATTTAAACAAAGTGATTATTGTACATAATGCATTCATGGAATTTGGTATATTGGCAGAAGTCATAGTGGGTGTCCATAAGTATCCCATGGCGGATTTGCAGCGCGCGCTCCCGGTACTGACAGATTTACGCGCAGACTATCTAAAGGGTGTCACCTTAGATTGCCTAGTGATATTGGACTGTGAAAAATTACTAAACGATAAAAATATCATTGTGCAAGAAGAGGTATAAAAAAATAGGAGGATGTGTTTAATGAAATGGACAGTAGGGACTAGAATTGGCAGTGGATATGCACTGGCACTGATCGTATTATTTATCTTAGGTGGCGTGTCTTTAAATACGACGAATGAACTGGTTGCAGATGTGGCGCTGGTTGAAATAACACTAGAGGATATGATGTTGGTCAATAACGTGGTTACTACAATTACGGATGCAGAATCGTCTGAGCGAGGGTATTTACTGACTGGCAATGAAGCGTATTTATCGTCTTATAATAATGCCAGCACAAGTATTTCAAATAGCTTTAGTGAAATGCGCAGATTGATGCAGTCAAACCCCGTGTTAATGGAAAAAGTGAATGTACTAGAAACGCTGAGCGCAAATAAAATGGCTATAATCAAGAAGCTGGTGGATACCAGAAAAGAATTTGGTGAAGAAAGCGCAAAAGAACTTTTAAATATTGGAAACGGTGAAACGGAGATGGTGGCAGTCGAAAAGTCAGTGGCAGACATTAAGGCTGAGTTAGATGCGCTTCTAGTACAGCGAAAAATTTCATCAGGTAGAAGCACTCAGACGTGTTATAACATTATCATATTTGGGTTACCGCTATGCCTAATCATACTTTCCGCCTATGGCGTTATGATTACAAGAAGTATTACCGTTCCACTCAAAGAGGCTACCAAACTGGCAGTTCGCATAGCAGAAGGGGATCTCACCAGTATTTCGAAAGGTAAAGAGCGGCAGGACGAATTAGGGACCTTGTTCAAAGCCTTTGACAGTATGATTAGTTCGCTAAGTGAAATTACAAGAGAGATTATGGAGAGTGCCAATGTGATTACGTCATCTTCAAGTGAGATCATGGCTTCTACAGCTCAAGTCGCCTCTGGCGTCATGGAGACATCTGCGGCAGTTAGTCAAACAACCAGCTCGGTGGAAGAGGTAAAGCAAAGTGCTCAAATGGCGAATGATAAAGCTAGAGTGGTATCTGAAGTCACTAGGTCTGCTGTTCAGGCGTCTGAGAGCAGTCTTAAATCGTTAGAATTGTCAGTCGACGGAATGAGTCGCATTCAAAATCAGGTTGAGTCTATTGCTCAAAGTTTGGTCAGGCTTTCAGAACAAAGTCAAGCTATTGGGGAGATTACTGCAAGTGTCAATGATTTGGCAGAGCAATCTAATCTGCTGGCTGTCAATGCGGCAATTGAAGCTGCCAAGGCAGGCGAACATGGAAAAGGATTTTCTGTGGTGGCTCAGGAAGTAAAAATATTGGCAGAGCAGTCTAAAGAAGCTACAGCACAGGTGCGTACGATACTTAATGACATTATAAAAGCAATTAACAGTGCTGTTCAGGCTACAGAACAAGGTGGCAGGGCGGTGGAAGTGGGCGTGAACCAATCAAGAGAAGTTGGTAACAATATTCAACAAATGGCGGATGGGATTGGTAATGCAGCGCAGTTGGCAGTACAGATTGCAGTTGCAAGTCAGCAGCAGTTGACTGGTATGGATCAGATTGCGCAAGCAATGGAGAATATTCGACAGGCTAGTGTACAAAACGTCAGTGGTACGAAACAGGTGGAAGATACGGTGCAAAATCTCCACGAGCTAGGGCAAAAGCTTAAGCATACCATAGCGCGTTATAAACTATAGCTTCTTAAGGAGAGGGATGCTTTGAAACAGGATGATGTGTTTATAAAACATTTATTAGAAGTTTTTAAAGTAGAAGCGGATGAGCA
>JBGSUZ010000365.1:0-2481 GCA_041753235.1 Acidaminobacteraceae bacterium | reverse complement strand
TGCGGCAGCGCGCGGTCGTGAAATCGAAACTTGGACGGATCAGCAGATCGTGAAAAGTGCCATGGACACACTTCGAGTGATGTTTGGTGATGATATTCCAGAGCCTTCAGACTACCAAATTACCCGCTGGGCTTCAGATCCATTTAGCTGTGGTTCTTATTCGTTTAATGCCGTAGGTTCAACCCCGCAGCTGCGAGCAGATCTGGCCGAACCGCTGCAACAACGACTATTTTTTGCCGGAGAAGCGACCCATCCAGATTATTTTGGTACTGCGCATGGCGCGTATTTGTCGGGCTTAAGGGCTGCCGCAACGGTGCTTGACCACTAAGGCCATCACTAGGCTTTGCGCTGGACGGTTCCGGCGCCTGGCGTGACAAACAACATTTTGGCGGTATCGGCAATCTTCGCCGTATGCCAAGTGTTGCTTGGCACCACGCAACAATCATTGGCTTTTAACAGCTCAATCTGCTCGACGCCATGCTCATGCTGTAACAGCATGGTTGCCTGTCCGCTTAATAAAATCACCACTTCATCACCCGCAGGATGTAATTCCCAGTTAGGCCAGTCTGCGCTGAATTCATATGATGAAACGAGAGTATGACCTTTTGAATCGTCAATTATCTGTGCAAAAAAATTCTTGTTACTTCTTGATATACAGAGTCTGAATAATTCAGTATTCTTTCTAACTTTCTTTTTGACTCTTATTCTTCTTCTTGAAAATCTTTTCTTTTTTAAAGCCAACTTATCCATTATTTCTTACCTGTTTTTCCTGCTTTTTTCCTGACATTTTCATTTTTATATCGAATGCCTTTCCCTTTATACGGTTCAGGTGGACGTAGTTTTCTAATGTTAGCAGCTACCTGACCGACAAGTTCTTTGTTAAATCCTTTAACTTTAAACTTGGTAGGTTCAGTAACTTCAAGAGTTATTCCTGCCGGGGCCTTAAATATGATATGATGAGAATAACCGAGCTGAAACTGGATATCTGCGCCCTGCTGTATCGCCCTATACCCGACCCCGATAATCTCAAGTTCTTTAACAAACCCTGTGGATACGCCAACTACCATATTGTTTATCAAAGTTCTGAAAAGACCATGATAAGCTCTTAACTGCTTATTATTATCGTCAGCAATCATTACATTGAGAACATTAGCCTCTTTAGAAACATTTACACCATTCAATAAATTTAAACTGTCCTCACCAAGAGGACCTTTTACATTTACATTAGAATCAGCTATATTTACTGTTACAGTTCCAGGTATTTCAACTGGTAATTTTCCTATTCTAGACATATCTATACACTCTTTCCACTATGAAATTTCACAAATTACTTCGCCGCCGACATTTAGCTTCTGCGCAGCTTTGTTTGTAATTACACCTTTTGGTGTTGATAAAATTCGTATTCCAATATTGTTAAAAACTGGCTTTAATTCTTCCGCTTTTGTATAGACTCTTCTTCCAGGTTTACTAATTCTAACAATGTTTAATAATGCAGACTGATTCTGATCACTATATTTCAGGTAAACCCTCAATACTTTCTGCTTATTATCTTCAATAATTTTATAATTCTTTATAAAACCTTCATCTTTCAATATCTTAGCTATAGCTACTTTTATTTTTGATGAAGGAATATCTACTTTCAAATGCTCTGCCTTGACTGCATTCCTTACTCGAGTTAGCATATCTGCAATTGGATCACTAGTAGCACTCATGTTTCAACCACTCTCCACTTTTATTTTCTACCATGACGATTTCGTTACACCAGGGATTTCACCCACACTGGCCAGTTTTCTAAAACAGATTCTACACATATCAAATCTTCTCAGATAACCTCTGGGTCTTCCGCATATTGCACATCTATTATAATTACGCACTTTAAATTTTCCGCCCATTTTATGCTTGGCGATCATACTTGCTTTTGCCATATCAATTACCCCTGTTCTTTAAACGGCATTCTGAATTCTTTCAAAAGTGCAAATGCTTCCTCTTTTGACTTTGCAGTTGTTACTATCGTAACATTTATACCATGAATTTTCTCAGTTTTATCAAAGTTTATTTCCGGGAAAATAATCTGTTCCATTATTGAAAAATTATAATTACCGTTTGTATCAAATGATTTCGGAGATAAACCTTTAAAGTCTCTAACTCGCGGAAGAGCTATGTTAATAAGCCTGTCAATAAATTCGTACATCATTATGCCGCGAAGAGTTACTCTGCATCCTACATCATATCCTTCACGAATTTTAAAGTTTGCAATTGATTTACGCGCTACAGTTTTTACAGCCTTTTGTCCGGAAATCATTGAAAGCTCATCAATTACTGAATTAAGATAGTTTGTATTAGAATGAGCATCCCCCATTCCAACATTGAGAACTATTTTTTCCAGTTTCGGTACCTGCATGATAGTTTTATACTTAAAACTTTCCATGAGATTCTTTTTATACTTTGTATTGTATTCGTCTCTTAATCTTACTTGCATGG
>JBGSUZ010000364.1:0-2015 GCA_041753235.1 Acidaminobacteraceae bacterium | reverse complement strand
ATCATTTAAATTAATTGCTGGCTGCTCAGTGACTGACAGTAGGGTTTCTTCAACTTTAACTTCCTCTTCAACTTGCATCGGTATTACAATGTTTTCAAGAACGTTTATAAAATCAATCTTAACAGCTTCATCCGCATAGAGTTTGTAGCTTAAATGGGCATAACCCACTTCTTCGGTTGGCTTGGCTGGGTTATTAGTAATGGTTGTATATACCATTTTTTCAGAAACTAGATCGTTTAGATATTTCTTCCCTGTTTTGCCACTTTTGCCAACATTGTAATACAGATTGTGCTTATCACTCAATTGCTTTACAATTGCTAAGCTAGAATCTACAAAACTACTATTGGGGTGGCCATGATGATTATCGTACCCAGAACTAATGACAATGGCTTTTGGACACAATGCTTCAAAAAATTCATCTAACTGGGTCCATGAATCTGGGGTAGCGCAATCTTTGCTTGTTGTGCCGGAGCCGTGGTGTGGTGCAAGGAGTATACTACCTTTTGCTTTATCAATTGTCCCCTTTGTTTTGAGATCATACATAGTATGTACCGTTGCATCTCCGGGGAAGAGTATCATATTTGTCCCCTCCCATAATATAACCGCACCGGAAGCATTTCTCTTAATACCAATCTGTGCAGATTTTGTCCCATAGCCTAAGTTGGTATAATTTTTACAACTAATCAGATGCAGTGGCATGTCAGGACAATAGTCAATTAGAAAATTACCTGAACAATTCGTTATATTAAATACTTGTTTGTAGCTTAATGCCTTCAATCTTTTCTTAATGCGTTTAAACGATGGTGATTCCAAATCAATTTCACCACCTATGTTAACACTACCAATACACGTGGTTATAGCAAATCCTTTTGCTAGCGTATCAAGAATGTTTTGAACGCTTATACCCTTCAAGAAAGTAATGTAGGTATTTATAATTTCATTTATAACATCTACATCTATGCCGTGTTCTGGCGCTTTGACAAAAAGGAAGGATTCTTTAAAAGCTGCTGCTATATTAAAATTAGCCATCGTTGAAATTTCATTTCTCTGTTCTTCGCCATCCTTAAAATATTCCCAATACAAATAATATGATTTATCTTTAGGTTGATAGTAAATAAACAGCCATGTTTCTCCATCTATCTCAATCTCCCACCTTGAATAATTAGTTTCTGGCTCATAATTCAAATAAACAGAAAAATCAACATCCCCGACAGATGTACTGACTGTTATAATTTGATTTGGTATATAATATTTATTTGATACTTTTTCATATAGGAGTTCTAGTTCATTAAAATACACAATATCGTTTCGGACAATTTCTTGAGTCCCGTTGTATAGTAAATTTCCATAATCGCTCTTTAAAATGGCATAACTTTCTTCCTCACTTGCTAGTTTATATAACAGTTGGTCGAATATCCCAATGTTGATTCTAAAACTTTCTGGAATGCACATCTCTACAGGGGCATTTACGGTCGCTTCTGTTCGTGCGCCTTTCACTTCCTCAAACAGCATATCCAATTTATCCCAATGGTCTTTATCTTGATGGGTAATAATCAACAAATCTAAATAAGGCGGCGCAATGTATCCAATTGTTCGATGCTTATCCATTGCCGCTTTAATAATTGCAATAGAACTCTGAACATTAACCGATTCTTTTTTATCATCTGAGCCACAATCAATTAGGCCTACGAAATAATTTTCTTCATGGTCTTCATATTTTTCGCCTTCCCAAACTTCAAGTAACGTAGCACAGCCCTGACCAATACCCAGCATGGTTGCTTTTCCAAATATCATCTAAGATTCCTCCCCGACATAAGCCGCATACCATCCTAGTTTTTTTCCGTCTGCAAATAAGAAAACGTCATTACTACCTGGAGGAATAGCTAAACATAGTAGACGAAGTGTGTAGTTGTGAAGTTTTAGTGTGTAGTTGTAAATTTCACCGTCTTGACTGAGGATTAGTTCTACTGACTGAAACCCCAATTTGATAATGCCTTGAAGGTCAAAACCTTTTG
>JBGSUZ010000363.1:0-7464 GCA_041753235.1 Acidaminobacteraceae bacterium | reverse complement strand
ATGCCTTTTTTTTAATAATGCCTATAAACTGTCTTTTCTCCTTTTCATCTTCATAGTACTCATTTTCTACAGATTCTGTATAAGCGATGATTGAAGTCAAAGGCGTTCTTAAATCGTGCGAGATGTTGGAAATCAGTTTCTTTCGTTCTTCCTGAAATGCTTTTTCTTCATCAACCTGCTGACTTAGTTTTTCTGCCATGCGATTAAAAACGACTACCAAATCACCAATTTCGTCCTTCGAACTATCTTCAATGCGTATGTCTGTGTTTCCCAAACCAAACTCTGACATACCTTCATAAAGTTGTACCGACCGCCTTGCCAATCCTCTGGTGAACAGATAGGCGAAAACGGTGGCTATCAAGATGCTTATTCCGACACCTATTAAAAGCATAATGCCGACTATCCCAGCACCTTTTGGGTAATTGACACTGTATGAAATAGCAGAATAATACGCTGAAGGCACTATAATCGATAAGTAAATATTCCCACCATTTTTGACTGGAACTGCTTTGGCTACAACCCAATTGTCTTGATTATAATATCCGTGCTTTGACAGTTCCGTGAGCAGCTCGTCTATATTTTTAAAATGCGTTTGCCCGTCTGTAGACTGTATCCAATTAAAATTCTCTGAATAAATTTCAATACGCATCCCCGGCTCAATCGCCTTCCAATGCTTGATGATTGGCGCTATTTCACTCGAAGTGATATCCTCGCACTGAAATAGCTGCTTCGCTACTTGATCTGCTACTGTTTCCATTTGATGATTGTCGATACCCGACCACCAACCATAACGCATGAGAAAGGCAATAACCAATAAAAACACACCCACAGACAGCACAATGGAAGAAAAATAAATACCTATAATTTTGGACTTTAGCCGCATTGCGTTCAACCACCTTATTTATCTACGAATTTATAACCGATTCCACGCACGGTCTGAATGTACTTCGGTTCTCTGGAATTGTCCTCAATTTTGTCACGCAAATGGCTAATATACACCATCACAGAATTGTCGTCTTCAAAATGATCTACCCAAACCTGTTTGTATATTTGCGACTTCGTAAAGACTTGCCCCGAATTCTCCATAAAAAACTTCAGCAACTTAAATTCCGTAGCCGACAAGGTGAGCATCACACCGTTTTTCAAAACAGTATAGCTCTTTAAATCCATCATTAGTTGACCTCGTGTGAGGATTTCAACCTGTTCAGTTGACTCCCGTAATACCAAATTGCGTTTGATACGCGCCTTGACTCTAGCAGTGAGTTCCGCAGGGCTAAAGGGCTTGGTGACGTAATCGTCCGCCCCCAAGCCAAATCCTAAGATTTTATCGTAATCCTCTTGCTTTGCACTTAACAGGATTACGGGAAGCTGTTCATTTTTTTTCCGTATTTGTTGAAGTACCTCAAAGCCGTCTATATCACCTAGCATAATATCTAAAATGACCAAATCGAAGCTAGTCGTTTCAAGTTGACGCACCGCTGTCAGGCCATTTTCAGACTCCGTTACTTGAAATCCATCCTTTTTAAGATATTTCACTATAATGTCTCTTATTTCTTTTTCATCATCTACGATCAAGACTTTTGCGCCCGACATAGCCAGCTCCTCTCACACTTACACAATCCTTTTTCTAGAACCTAAATCCTAGCATATTTAAGTACTGGTACAACCAAATAAACCAAATGCTTGCCAAGGCCGCAATACTTGCACTAACTCTCATCAAAAGACTACCTTGCTTACGGATCCATGCAATTACCGTAGCTGTCGTTATCAATGCTGTTAAGAATGTACAGATTATCGGCAAACAGAGCAATATTTTAATGTCCATCGGAACACCATATCTAAGTCGATCTCCCCAAGTCATCATGCTGATGCCATAAAAGAGGATGTTTAATAGCGCATTAGCGCCGTTAAGTCCTATCAATCGCGTAACTGCCAAATCAATCGCTTCACCCTTTTTAACGCGACCACGGTTTTGAATAAAGACCACCATACAAGCTAACAACTCAAGCATAAATATAACTGAGCATATTGTAAATCCAATGACTTGCACGGTATTGGTTTCATAATCACTTATTCTTTCATATGTTCCGTGCCAACTGGTTGCAGTATCTGCCATATAATTTATCTTATCATTTTTGTCTTTCTTGAATACATAATATTCACCTGTCTCACTTCTTAGAACCAAAGGGCTTATTTGAATCGCTTTTACATTGATTTGATTTCCTATGAAAGGATCCACTATATCTAAAGCGACTTGATTGCCTACTATACTTACCTTCACTTCGTCTCCCGCACCAAACAAATCGCCCTTTCCAATTGTAGAATGTGTGTATTCACCAAACCTATAGGTGCCAACAATTTCAGGATTGGGGGCAATGCGCCTTATTTCGGCATTCTGGTTATCCGACTTTTGAAAATACTGCTTTACAAAAGCTTGAACAAAATCTTGTGGAATTGAATTGTTTGATCCTTGATTGACTGCAACAAATACGCCTGTTCTTTTTTCAGGAATCAAGCTTAATTGGGATGAAAATCCATCTGGTGCGTACCCGGGATGGCATATAATACGATTTCCGCCAATTTCATTTTCAGCAAATCCATAGCAGGTTCCGGGCAGTATACCATCAAATACGGCATGTCTTTGCTGCATATTTTTTGCAGTTGTCTCTTTTAGAATTCTTTGTCCTTGATATTCACCTTGATTCAATTGGGCAATCATGAATCTGGCCATATCCTCGCCAGTGGAAACAATGCCCCCTATTGGATATAGATTAAAATACCCTTTTAGGTGTTTTGGTTCTATTCTATTTCCATTTTTCACATAACCTTGCGCCATGCCCTCTTGATTCATTATAAAATTTGACTGTGTCATCTTTAACGGTTTAAAAATATGTCCATCAATATAGTCTGCACAACTCATGCCTGAAACGTTTTCTAAAATACACCCGGCAAGAGCAACGCCGTAATTGCTGTACTGAATCCAATCGCCAGGTTGACGTACCACTGGAAGCATACGGTTTCTCAAAAACTCACCAATCGGTTTTACATTCGATGCCTTTTCTGAAAGATCACTAAGATTGTCACTATCTATACCTGACGTATGGGTAAGAAGTTGATCCATCGTCACTTTTTGAGCATAAGGATTTTTAATTTGAAAACCATTCAAATAAGCATTCACGTCTTTGTTTAATTGAATTTGGTCTTTCTCAACAAGTTGCATGATAGCCGTTGCTGTAAACAACTTGGTGATGGACGCAATACGTAACTTGGTTTGATTTGGGCTCATTGGAATCTTTTTTTCCAAATTAGAATAACCATAACCTTTTGAAAAAACAATTTTCCCGTCCTTCACAATGACCACCACAGCCCCCGGAACTTGATATGTCTTCATTTGTTCCTCAAGCTGCGAGCTAACAAATGTCTCTAAAGTTCCGGTTTCTATAGCTTTATCAAACAGGTCATCTTTCTCTGTTTTTAAAACACTATTTTCCTCAGCGTAAGCAGGTATTAGCTGTCCAATGACTAAAGCCAGCACCAGAAATACACTAACCCACCCTTGTGTTAAATGCCGTTTTGAAATAATACGCTTCTCTTTCATTTTGACCTCCCAAAGATTCCTACACGATTGCAAGTGATTTAATGTCAACAAAACTTGTACGCTTCGCATCGACTATCTTTAGGATACTATTGGCATTTTAAATGGACTTTAAAGATTTCATAAAATTAGCTTAAAATAGATTGAATGAATAAAGATTCAAATCTGACAACTAAAAAAAGGATATGAAAGCACTCGCTCTCATATCCTTGATTATTGCATATTGTTTTCTGCTTATTTTAGTTTTTTGTTCTTTGAAACTTAACTGCGCACTCTGCGTGATTTGAGTAGATAAAAATGATGTTGTTAAGATCTAGTAGTTCCTTGGCGGAGGCATCTTAATCTTAGGGTTATTGCATTTAGTGCCTCCCGCGTTCTGTTAATATGTCACCATCAAATTGAACGTAGTTCAATTTATAATTTCTCCTTCCTTTTCAGCTATTTTTTTCCGCCATTCACTTTTCTCCTCTGAAGTCAGTTGCATCCACTCTGTTTCCTCGCCAATTATTCTTAAGGGTTCTTTTGAGCGATAAGAACGTGTCAAGTTGCCTGGAAATTTTTTATCAGTAACATTAGGGTCGTTTTCAAACTCACCCGTTGGCTCTATTAGATAAACACGCTCTTTTCCTTCTCCATTTGCTAATGCTGCGCTATTAATATTAGCCGTAAAATAAATGTGATTCATTTGAAACTCAGACTTATAATTTGAATTTCCACCCGCTGTTAACAAATCACCCACATTTAAATCTGCCTTCGTTCCATGATAAAACGGTCCTTTATCAGAGAGCTCGCCTTTATTGAATTCCGATAATTCGTAATTTATTCTTGCATTATCTGAGTCAAACAACTCCTCATAACACATGGCAATATTTGCATATAACGTTGAATATGCACTCTTTACATTTTCATCATTTATATTCAGAGCACATTGTAAAGATGTTTGCATCCATTTCAATTTGTCTTTACTATTCTTTTGTTGACGAGCTAAACAATAAGCTGCAATAAATTTATCATAGTCATCTGATGCTTCATTCCATGCTCATTAAAACATAGACCTTGCTTCATCCACATTCCCATTTTCTTCCAACCCCATTCCTGTTATACAGAGTCTGATAATAGTGTTATTAGGATCAAATTTTATATTCATCTAACCTTACCTCCAAGTAAGCGAGTAATTCTTCAAATTCTTTAATACCAATTTTCTTCTTAAGTTCAATTTGGGCAAAAAGAGTCCAAAGACGCTTTTCCAAATTTAACACCAATAAATTCATCAGGATTATCGTTTTGCTGCTGTCAGCCAACCGAACTTTCATCAAATCAAGTCCATAGGCACGTTTGGCTTCTCCAAATTTGCCTTCTACTCCGTTCCGGATGCCTGAATCTATATACTCCTGACGTTTGTCTGCTGAATTGTCCTTCTTCGGGCGTCCCAGCTTTGGACCACTGAGCCGAATCCCCTTTTCTTTGCAGTAGGCGCGATTCACACGTTTCGGTAAATTTGATCCGCCATCACTGCTTCGGGATAGCAACCAAACCGTTCGAAATAGCGTTCGACAGACTCAATCAAAGTGATCCCCTCATTAAAGCTGTCAAAGTCAAGTCGTTCCAACAGGCAGTAACCTTCAACAACGCTGACGGAGAGCTTTGAAGCAAACTCAACTCTAGCCTTGGCCTTTCCGCGAATGATTGGCCAGATGTGGGGCTGACTGATGTTGACGATTCGATTTTCTACACTGTGGCATTTGTTCTTGAACATCATCAGCTGTTGCTTCATCACCGTTTGAATGGTTTCGAGGGCTTTGAAATTAGGTTTCTTCAATCTCTGTTTTAGTGTCGGCATGTCATACTGCAACACTTGCTCCACCAAGTATTTTGAAGCCTTTAACTGAACACCAATTGCATCTCTGAACACTTTTTTACGAGGCTGTTTTTGACGCACGATGCTCAGGTAAGCATTTCTCGCAGTTCTATGTTTTTTAGCGGCAACTTTCAATGGTTTCTTGGCGGTGGAAAGTTCAGTCAAAGTCTTATACAACCGTTCTACGGCATCATTCAACAGCCATAGATCCGTTGAAAAATGAACATCTGCCGGAACACAAGTCGCATCAAAAATTAAATTGCCCTAGTTGGGGTTCAGATCAATCTCAAGTTGCTCTGCCTCTTGTGATTCTTCGAATTCATCTTCAGCCGATGGCGGTGTTTGGTCATCGTCGTCCTGATGATCTTGATGTTCAGCATCACTCCTCTTCAATGCTTCAAATGCAATATCTTCAAGGATATTCGCGACGAGCTCCGGCTTGAACCGTTTTCTGAAATGAACCATCAAAGAGGCTTCAAAAGGTTTAGCCAAAGTAAAGCCTTCTAAGCCTATAAAGTATTGAAAATACACGTTTTCAGTAATGTGCTCAACGGTTTCTTCATCTGTAAGATTCAATTTCGCCTGAATAATCAAAGCGCCCAAAGCAATACGAACACTCTTAGCTTTTTGTCCTGCAACCTTGTTTTTAAAAGCTTTATTGTATTCGTCTTCATATTTCCACCAGTTAATCATTGCTGCAAGTTTGCACCAACGATTTTCCGGGTCTAAAGTACCGGCAAAGGGAAGGAATAATTCATACGGGAAAATGAATTTTTTTACAGAGTTGGAAATCATCAAAACCGCATCAGCATTTTCAACAATTATAGTTGTTCAGTTAGCCCTACTTAAAGAATTGGGCAATAAAAGAAAACCTAAATATACATGCAGAAGTTGGGGATGTGTTGTGCTTACCATACCCCGACCAGACATTTGACTGCATATTTGCTTACCATGTTATTTTACATACTGATACCGATGGAATAAAAAATAATCGCAGAAATTGAAAGAGTTCTTAAACCAAACGGTGAGGTATATTTGTCATTTTGTTCAAAAGAAAGTGCTGAATTTACTGTGAAAAGATTTTCAATGTTAGATAAAAACACACTTATAAACCAAGATGAACTTGAAAAAGGTATACCTCATTTCTACGCCGATTTGAATGATTTGAAAGTACTTCTAGCTAATTTTCAAATAGAACTAATAAAAGATACAGAATATTATAATGATTTCAATGAAAAAATCGTAGAGAAAAATTCTATTACGTTAATGCAAGCCTAGAGTAAAGCAACCATCTTCAGAGATTGAACAGCCTCATTTCTTTTCGGGTTTCAGAACGGTTCGATAACGTATAATAAATTTCGCTAATAAATAAAAATGGAATTGAGTCTTGTGCCGTTTGGTTCGCAAGTTTATTCCACCGAAATACCATATTGGTTGAATGTAATTTCTATAAATAAATCTGCTAGTTGGTTTTGCTCTGCCATCTTGAACAAGTTGATGCCATTTTTTAAGTGCTGCAGATACTCAGTATTATTCAATAAATATAGTGCAATTCCTTTCCTGAAAAAAAGATGTGGTAAACAAAACATAATATCATTATTAGTACAAAAATCTATGCCTGCCTGGGCAAATTTCAATGCCTCATTATTGTTGCCGATGTTATGATAGTTGTATGAGAGATTATAAAAGCAAGTAACTGTAAATTTTAATATATTTAATTGGTTATCTGAAATATTGGTAATCGCATCTAAACAGAAACCTATCATTGAATTCGAAAGTTCCACTTGTTGAAGGTACGACAGAGAAATTGCTAATAAAAGTAGTATTCTTAGCTCAAAAACTGAATATTTAGAGTAGTTCCAGTGTTTAATTGAAAAATTACTATTTGTTTTTTTTAGAGCTGTGCACAAATGACTGTAGCAAATATTGTATTTTTTTTCATTATACATCTTTACACCAAGTATAAAAAATTCATACTGTTCGATTGCCGTATTAAAATAATAAACTTGAT
>JBGSUZ010000362.1:0-6768 GCA_041753235.1 Acidaminobacteraceae bacterium | reverse complement strand
AATGTTATTTTTATCAGTTTAGGCAACATGTCACTCATGACACTTATGCAAAAAATTATTCCTCTTGAGTTGATGGGAAGGGTAGGTACTTTTAGAAATTCAATGGTCATGGCAATTATTCCACTTGGACAAATGATTTTTGGTTATTTATTCGACCATCTAGCCACTTATCAATGTTTTTTAATTTCAAGTGTATTTATGTTTGCTACCATACTTATTTTCAGAAAGCCGCTGCTCGAGTATGATCGACAAGATGCTCTCGAAAATTTAGCAAACGAAACACCTGAAACGGCAAGTTAATAAAAGCCCTATTGGCAATCAGCTTCACAGCTGACCAATAGGGCTTATATTTTGTGCTTTATCCGCTAAATTTTAAAACTTGCTACCTGTCCCTTAAGCGACTCAGTAAGCTGTGAAAGTTGCTGACTTTGATGACTTAATTTATCCATGGACTCTTTCTGCTCACCCATCGTAGCGGTAACTTCTTCCGTACTGGCTGTCGTTTCCTCAGTCAGTGCGGAAATATTCGTTAAGGCATCTAAAATATCATTTTTGCTGTTTTCAATAACACTTGTATTGGCTTTAACCGTCGTAACTTGCTCCGAAATTGAACGGAAAGAAGCTATAATTTCATTGAAAATATCTATCGATTCGTGAATGACCTTAAATTCACTTTCTTGAGCCGCGGAAACCTCGTGGACGCTCTTAACCGCCACCATAGATTTTGAAAGAATCATTGTAATGAGCTGTTTAATGTCCTTCGTTGCGGTCGTGGTCTGTTCTGCAAGAGAACGAATTTCATCGGCTACCACTGAGAAGCCTCGTCCTGCTTCACCAGCTCTAGCGGCTTCAATAGACGCGTTGAGTGCCAGTAAATTCGTCTGTGATGCAATACCGTCAATCAGCATGGCAATACTTTCAATGTTGCTAATGGTAGCGTTTACATCGGTTACAGCTTTTGAAATTTCCTCAGACAGGGCGCGGGTTTCGTTAGACTTCTCGTCGAGTTCGCTAAGGGTACTGACACCTTGATTGGAAATTGCATTGGTATGCAGGGCAACTTGGTCTAGTTCATCAATAACACCGCTGGTTTCGTTGATCATTTGACCTAAGGTAGCTGTTTGGTGAACAATACTCTCAATGTCTTCCGCTTGCCGGACATTTGCCTCCGCAATTTGTGAAACAATGGTATTGACCTCACTAATGCTCTCTGCATTTTGGAGGGCGAGTATATTTAGGTGGTCTGAGCTATTTTCAACGACTGTAGAAGTCGACTGTACTTCGTCAATTAGGTGTCTAAGGCTCTCAAGCATTTTGTCAAAACTCCTTGAAAGCTGACCAATTTCGTCTGTGCCGTCTATGTTTGAAGACTCGGTCAGGTCACCGTTTTCTACTTTTTTCATAATGCGCATGAGTTTTTGAATGGGTGTGTTAATGCTCTTGGCAATGATAATAATTAGCAGTGCAATAAGCACAAGTGCGCCAAGAATCATGAACAGCGTTTTCATTTGATTTTCGTTATAGGTTTTAAGAATAACGGACTCAGGAATAGCGCTAATCAAATGCCACTTGTCACCCGTGAGGAAGCTCACGTCGTCAGCACAGGTCATGTACTTGCCTTTTGCCTGTAAGTCTTTAACGATGTAAACCCCTGTAGGCTTATTTTCCAGCACATTTTTAACAACTGGGTCATCCGCTTTGACTTGGTTTACATCCTCAGGGTTGACAGTACTGCTGAGAATTTGCCCTTTATTTGTAAAGAGCATCGCCAGGGCTTGTTCTTTATTTAGGTTTTCATTTGTCTCAAACTTAGCCTGCAATTGGTCGAGCGCAATATCTGCTGTCAGGACACCTAAAAACTGACCCTGAGCATTTTGAATCGGGTAGGCGATGGTGAACATCATGATTTCCTTACCACCAACCTTGTAGGCATAAGGTTCTGTGACTATAGCCTTACCTGTGTTTTTCGGTGTTAAGTACCAGTCGCCTTCTCCGGGAATATCATAACCGGCTAGAGGTTCCACCACAGTAGCACTGCCTGAGTGTGAAACGTAGGCAAGAAAGCGTCCACTGGCATCTGAACCCAGTGCAGTTTGATTTGTGTACTCAGCATCCTTCTGGTCAAAAGCATTTGGTTCAAAACCAAGGCCAAGGCCAACTAAGTCAGGGTTAGATTCCAGTCGGTTTTTAAGCAGCTGTATAGCCTCAGTACGACTTAAGTGTTTTTCTGTCGTCAAATGAGAAAAGTCCTTACTGAGCTGCTTTATGTTGCCTTCTATTTTCTCCATGTCTTGTGTAATGGTCATGCTGAAATCTGCGGTGATAGCAGATACATTTGTAGCAGCACCATCCAAACTCAGCGTTCTGAAATTTAGAAGCAACATGCCCTGAATCACAAGGCTTATAACAATAATAACTGAAGCCAGAAGGCCAATTTTTTGAATCAATTTGAGTCTTTTTAGCATAAGCGTCTCCTTCTTATTTTAGCTTGGGCGGCAAAAAACAAGAAATTATGACAACATGAATGATATTAGTCAATTATTGTTATAAAAGCAAGACTATTTATAAAGATAATTAAAAATTTATCAAATTATTTCGTCAACCTAGTTGATTTCTGTTTGCTAATCGGATATACTGGGCGTGTAAGTTAATCGAAACAGTCATACAACGGCGTGTGACTACAATTTTTAGCGACGTGGCTAGTATAGGGAAAAGTGAATTCCTCATACGGCCTTTTTTTGTGAAAAAAATCAGCTAAACCATTGTAGCAACAACGTTTTCCATAAGAGGAGGTGAGTCTTTGGAAGAAAAACAGAGAATCATACAAGAGTATGTGCCGGGCAAACAGGTCACTCTGGCCCACCTCATTGCACACCCGCAAATGTCAGTTTACAAAAAACTAGGCATCAGCGACGAGTACAAAGACGCCCTCGGCATTTTAACCATCACGCCAAGTGAAGCAGCAATTATTGCAGCAGACGTGGCAACCAAAGAAGCGTCCGTAGAAATAGGCTTTGTTGACCGTTTCAGCGGTTCGTTGGTAGTGGTTGGGGATGTGTCCAGTGTAGAAGCGGCGCTTAACGGCGTTGTAAAAATGCTGACCGAGGTCATGGGCTTTTCTGCAGCACCGGTAACACGCTCCTAAGGAGGCCAACAATATGAAAAAACTCATGCTAGTCGGCAAGACGGGCTCAGGCAAAACCAGTCTGACCCAGCGGTTGACAGGCGACAACTTCGGGTACAAGAAGACACAGGCCGTAGACTACTGCGGTCATGTCATTGACACCCCGGGAGAATATATTGAAAATCGCGTCTATTATAAGGCGCTCATCGTTTCATCTTATGACGCGGACATAATAGCCCTCGTCCAAGAGGCGACGGCGACAGAAAGCCTTTATCCGCCGGGTTTTGCGGAGGCTTTCAACAAAGACGTCATAGGCATTGTGACAAAAGTAGACTTAAGTGAAGATACCACCGCTGCCGAACAATACTTAAAAACAGCTGGGGCGGCAAAAATCTACAAAGTGAGCAACACGCAGCAGGTGGGTATTGATACAATCAAAGCACTCTTGGAAGAGTCAGCCGTTTAGCTGAACCCAAAGTGTGGTGTTAGAACATGGGAGATGGCGCGATGAAGAGAAGAATAGTAATAGCCGACGATGAACCTATTACTAGAATGGACTTGAAAGAGATCCTGACGGAAGCTGGCTACGATGTGGTAGGAGAGGCTTCAGACGGCTTTGATGCCGTAGAACTCTGTAAGAAGCTAAAGCCAGACATGGTTTTAATGGACATAAAAATGCCACTGCTCGACGGCCTCAAGGCCTCTAAAATGATCAATGAAAAGAACTATGCAGGCTGTATCATCCTGTTGACAGCTTACAGCGACAAGGACGTGATTAACGAAGCGACCAAAGCTGGCGTCATGGGGTATATGGTTAAGCCAATCGATGAAAAAGCGTTAATTCCTACTTTAGAAATTGCTTGGAGCAAACAAAGCGAATTTGACAGCATGAAGCAAAACGTGGAAGCAGTCAAAGGTGAACTGGAAACCCGAAAGAAGATTGAGAAAGCCAAAGGCGTGCTCATGAGAAAAGAGGGCTGGACAGAAGAGGAAGCGTATAAGTACATTCGGAAGCTGAGCATGGACAAGCGATGCCAAATGGTGGACATTGCGGACATAATATTGATCAACGAGTAGGTGCTGACATGACTATAGAAAAACTGTGCAACACATACACATATCTAGACAGCGATGATATACACATGTTAGAACGTGTAGCAGAGGGCTTGCCTTATATTTGTAAGTTGGTTGAAGCGGATATATTCTTAGATTGTTTGACGAAGGACTCCGACAAGGCTTTAGTGCTCGCAGAGGCTAATCCCGAAAACACACTTTATGCCCATTCTGTGGTTGGCGCCATTGCCAATCGAAAAAACGAACCCGCAGTACTAAGAACCCTAGAAACTGGCATAGCCACTAAGGCGATGAAAGCAGTTACTCAAGAAAATAAGCAGGTTAAGCAAGACGTTGTTCCCATCAAGAACAAAGAGGAAAAAGTCATAGGCGTGCTCATTATGGAAAGAGACGTTACAGACGACCTCGAACAACAAAAAAATTATGAAATACTGACAGAAGCCACAGAACAGCTTAGTCAAGCACTCATTATGTCCCATGCGCCAGAGGGCATTACCCACTACGTCAATGACGGTATTGTCATTTTTAATGCAGAAGGGTATGCCATCTATGCCAATCCGGTAGCCATTTGGATTTATGAGAAATTAGGTTATTTAGACGATGTCAAAGGCATGCACTTTGACAATCTGTCACTTAAACCGAAAGCCTTTGACGACCTGTTGGCACAGCCGTTTAAATATGCGGAAGATCTTGAAATCGGACCTTTAAGTCTTAACATCAAGTACTCTTCGATCATGCAAGAGGGAAAGGTCGTTAGTTTAGTAATGCTCATAAAAGATGAAACGCAGGAGAAGGAAATAGAGAAGGCATTGATTTTAAGATCAGTTGCCACTCAAGAAATCCATCACCGCGTCAAAAATAATTTACAGACCATCGCCAGCTTGCTCAGACTCCAGTCTCGACGTATAGGCGATGAAGCAGTCAAGAAAGCTTTTAACGAAAGCATCAGCCGAATCTTGAGCATTTCACTCACGCATGAGATTTTGGCACAAAACGGTGTAGACGATATAGACATAAAAGAAATACTCAAGAAATTATTGTCCAACACACTGGACTACGCAAGAAACACACAGGTAGCCATTCAAGTGGAAGTTATAGGCGATGGTTTCCCGATAGATTCAGACAAGGCGACTTCTATAGCCCTTGTCGTCAATGAATTGGTACAAAATGCTATAGAATATGCTTTTGTAGGCAGAGAAGTCGGCAATATTACTTTGGAAATCCAAAAGGGCGACATCTTCTCCAACATTAAAATTTCAGATGACGGCATTGGCTTCGACCAAAATTCGGTTAGAAGCGGCAGTCTAGGTTACAACATTGTTCGGAGTATTGTTACAGACAAGCTCAAGGGTCAACTCAAAGTTGACACAGATACGACAGGTACCAGAGTCAGCTTTGACTTTAAAAATGAATAGTGAAGTACACAGCAGTACTTTGAAATGGCAATGGCGCCAGAATTTTTAGGAATAACCCAACAGGGGACTTCCATTTAATTCTGGCGTTTTTTATTTGTCTAGTTTGCAAGCCGTAGGCTTGTGACAGAAGCCAAAGAGAGGTGAGTAACTTGAAAGAAAGCTTTGTCAGCGTAGGCATAGACATAGGCACGAGCACCACCCACTTAATTTTTTCTGAAATAACCATAGAGAACACCGCCAGCGGAGCGAGAGTCCCGACCATCAAAATCATCGACAAAAGCATACTTTACCATGGAGACATTCATACCACGCCACTGCGCTCTAACACGGAACTTGATGGTGAGGCTATCAAAGTCCTCATTGAAAGTGAATACGAGAAAGCGGGCATAGACAAGGCCACTGTGGCTACGGGGGCAGTCATCATTACCGGAGACACAGCGCGTAAAGAAAACGCCCGTGAAGTACAAAAAGCCCTTAGTGGCCTAGCTGGGGAATTTGTGGTCTCGGTTGCAGGCCCAGACCTAGAGAGCATCATTTCTGGCAAAGGCGCAGGCGCCGCTAAATTTGCCTATGACCGAAATACAGTCGTTGCGAACTACGACGTAGGCGGCGGTACAACCAACATTGCGGTCTTTGACCACGGTGAAGTGGTTGACGCCACTTGCCTAGACATAGGCGGCAGACTGATTCGTTTCAAAAAAGGCACACTGGAAGTCGAATACGTCTTCCATAAAATACAGAAACTTTCAGCTGACCTTGGCATAAAAGTCGAGATTGGCACAGTGCTCACAGAACCAGAAATCAAATGCATTACAGCAAAAATGGCTGAGGCGATGGTGGAGTCTCTCAAGATTACTCAGAGAAATGACCAGTACCAGACCCTCGTCACTCATAGAGATTTTACCTCCGCTTACAAAGGCACGACCTTCGTGACCTTCTCCGGTGGGGTTGCAGATTATATATACAGAGAAAAAATGCCAGACAATGTGTTCCTGCATAACGACATGGGTGTGCTCCTCGCGCAGGCAATTCGAGAAACCTTCGAAGCGGCAGGGGCAGAAATTATTAAGCCGATTGAGACCATTCGGGCAACCGTGGTCGGCGCAGGCAGCCACACCGTTGAAATCAGCGGTAGCACCATAACCTATACGGAAA
>JBGSUZ010000361.1:0-2845 GCA_041753235.1 Acidaminobacteraceae bacterium | reverse complement strand
GGGTGGAGACCATGCGCCTAAGGAGCCAGTTTTAGGGGCACTTCAAGCGCTTGCACATATTAAAAGTGATATTGTGCTGATTGGAGACGAATCAAAAATTAAAGCTGTACTTGAAGGTCAAACGTATGACACTTCAAGAGTATCCATAGTACATACAACTGAAGTCATTGAAAACGAAGACAAACCGGTCAAAGCCATTAAAGCGAAAAAAGATTCATCCATGGTAGTTGGCTTCAAGATGCTCAAAGAAAAGCAAATTGATGCATTTCTTTCTGCAGGCAATACGGGCGCTTTATTAGCAGGTGGGTTGCTTAAAGTTGGCCGAATCAAAGGGATAGACAGACCTGCGCTATGCAGTGTTTACCCTACATCTAATGGCATAGCAGTATTGACAGATGCAGGCGCAAATGCGGATTGCAAACCTAGAAACCTATATGAGTTTGCAGTTATGGGCAGTATCTATGCGAATAAAGTGCTTGGTATTAACAATCCAAGAGTCGGTCTTGCCAATATTGGCGTAGAAGAAGGTAAGGGCAATAGTCTTGTGCAAGAAAGCTACCCACTGTTAAAAGAATCAACACTTAATTTTATTGGCAATGCAGAAGTACGTGATGTTCCGGAAGGTGTAGCTGATGTTGTCGTTTGTGACGGTTTTACTGGGAATGTTATTCTAAAGGTATCTGAAGGCGTTGCAAAGAGTTTTACGACTATGCTCAAGGAACAAATCATGAGCAGTAAACTCATGTCAGTAGCAGCGCTTGTCATCAAGCCAGCCTTTAGCGCACTTAAGAAAAAAATGGACTACGCTGAATATGGCGGCGCACCTTTCTTAGGGGTCGATGGTATTCTAGTTAAAGCTCATGGTAGTTCAAATGCGAAAGCTTTCATGAACGGTATTCGATATGCGCAGAAATGCATAGATGTTGACGTGGTCAATGTTATTAAAGCAGAACTAGGTACTAAAAATACAGGCGTAGATGGCGAAGAAGAAACTTCGGATGCCGAATAATTAAAGAGGATAAAGAGATTAAGAAGTGTAATTTGCATCCTTCTTAGTCTCTTTTTTTATTTTTAGCAAAAAATCATGAAGGGCTATAAGTATTGAAAAATAGAGAATTGTTTAAAAATATAGATAAAAAAAGTGCAGAAATTCAAAATTAGGACTTGATTCTAAAATCAATCTATCTTATTATTAGTATCAGATAATAAAAACAAATACTAAGATTTAATCATAAGACCATATCTTTATATGCGGAGAGGTGGAAAAAGTTCAATGCGAAAAAGTAAAATTATAGGGACAGGTAGTGCCATTCCAGAAATAAGGGTAACGAATCATGACCTTGAAAAAATAGTGGACACAAACGATGAATGGATACAGTCTAGAACAGGTATCTCTTCAAGATACTTCGCAGCACCAGAAACGAATACATCTGACTTATCCGCTAGAGCTGCTCAAAAAGCACTAGAAGCAGCAGGGGTAAAAGCAGAAGACATAGATCTTATCATAGTAGCAACAATAACCCCAGATATGGGACTTCCTTCAACTGCCTGTATGGTTCAGGATTTGATAGGTGCAACAAAAGCTTCGGCATTTGATTTAACAGCGGCTTGTTCGGGTTTTGTTTACGGCATGGCAGTAGCAGATCAGTTTATCAGCAGTGGCTTCTACAATCATGTGTTAGTCATTGGCGCTGAAACATTAAGCCGTATCTTAGATATGAGCGACAGAAATACGTGTGTACTCTTCGGCGATGGCGCTGGGGCAGTGGTTATGTCGGCGTCAGACAGTGATCAAGGGTTGTTGTCGTTCCAATTAGGTGCAGACGGTACTGGTGGTAAATACCTTTACTTACCAGGTGGTGGTGCAAAAGTGCCAGCATCGCATGAATCAGTAGATCAGAGACTTCACTACATCAAAATGGAAGGTTCAGACGTATTTAAGTTTGCGGTTAGAGCCATGGAAAGTTCTTCGGTTACGGCTATCGAAAAAGCAGGTCTTTCTATAAGCGATGTAAATTACATGGTACCACATCAAGCAAATATTAGAATCATTCAGGCAGCAGCTAAAAAACTGAGACTGCCGATGGAAAAGGTTCAAGTCAACTTAAATGAATACGGCAATATGTCAGCGGCATCTATTCCGGTTGCGCTTGATGAAGCTGTTCGAGAAAATAAAATCAAAAAAGATGACAACGTCGTAATGGTTGGTTTTGGCGGAGGCCTCACGTGGGCATCCTGTGTCATGAAATGGTAGAGGTGAACATATGGGTAAAGTAGCAGTTCTATTTCCGGGACAAGGTGCTCAATACGTAGGTATGGGCAGAACGTTTTATGATGAAAGTGAAGCTGGTAAAGCTATCTTTGAAAAAGCAAGCAAAGCGCTTGGCAAAGACATGGCAGACCTCTGTTTTTTCAGCTCAGATGAAACTTTAAGAATGACTGAAAATACACAACCAAGTATCTTAACTGTCAGTTACATGATTTACCAAGGTCTTTTAGAAAAAGGCATTGAAGCTGACGGATTTGCAGGTCTTTCACTAGGGGAATTTGGAGCACTCGTCGCAGGAGGCGCGCTTAAATTTGAAGATGCGGTTCAAATAGTCAGAGCAAGAGGCCAATACATGCAAGAAGAAGTGCCTGCGGGTGCTGGTGCGATGGCAGCCATTCTCGGTATGGACAGAGAGCCTGTTGAGCGAATTTGTGAGTTGCTAAATACCAAAGGGATTGTATCCGTAGCCAATTATAACTGTCCACAACAGCTGGTTATTGCAGGTGAAGCGGCATTGATTGACGAAGCAATAGACCTTTTAAAAGCGGAAGGGGCAAAAAAGGTAGTTAAATTACC
>JBGSUZ010000360.1:0-13594 GCA_041753235.1 Acidaminobacteraceae bacterium | reverse complement strand
AATCGTCCCCATCCGTCTCCACCGGCCCTACAACATCCGAACTAACATATCTAGCACTTGACGAATACTCTAATTTAGGTGTTGGTTTTAAAGCACGCACGTCTGAACTCTCCCCAAAAGCTACAGGCCTCTCACTTTCCGCTTTTCCAGCCCTTATAAAGCTTTTTTTTATAACGTCATCGTCATTATCAACACTCCGCGACGGGTTAACATCGCTGCTTTGAAACCGATTCGAGCTTGACCTTCCAAACCCTGCTTTTACATTAAATTCTGTCAAAATCATATACCTCCTATTGTAAAATACAATCCATTGTAGCATAGTTAGATTTTTCTGAATAGTCATTATATGAAAATATTTTTACGCATTATGCATTTTTTGTGAATATCCTTCAAAACGTCTCTAATAGCATATCTTCACCATATAATTTATTATACTTGCCTATCTACTTGTATATTTATTAACAACGTTTTTTAATAACCTCCCCCCTCAAACTTAACGCTTTCTTAAGCCTTCCATGCTATGCTAAAGCTATCTGGGTTCAAAACCCATACTGTGCGCAAAAACAATAGCAGTTGAAAGTCCATTGCCATTTTAGGAGGCATTATGTTTAAAATCATGCTCGTTGAAGACGAAGTTAAAATAAGTAATTTAGTGAAAGACTATTTAGAAAAGTGGCAGTATGAAGTCATTTGCGTGACGGACTTTAGTGCGGTACTCAAGGACTTTAGCCAACACGCCCCTCATTTGGTGCTGTTAGACATAAACTTGCCTCAGTTTGACGGTTTTTACTGGTGTCAAAAGATTCGAGAGCTGTCCAAAGTACCTATTGTTTTCACGTCTTCCAGAACGGGACAAATGGATGTACTCATGGGCATTAACATGGGGGCAGACGACTATATTTACAAGCCTTATGACCTGCAAATACTACTCGCCAAGGTCAATGCATTAATTCGCCGAACTTATGCCTACCATGACATGGCGCTGGACGTGTTGGAGCACGAAGGCTCTGTTCTTAATTTGAAAGACTTTATCATCGGTTCTGTGGAGGGTCAGGCTTCACTTACAAAAAATGAGTTTCTTATACTCAAGGCGCTACTAGAAAAAAAAGGACAAATTCTCTCTAGGGAAACCCTGATGCGGCTCCTCTGGGAAGATGAGAGTTTTGTGGATGACAACACACTGACGGTGAACATTAACCGACTGCGTAAAAAGCTGGACGGCATTGGCCTATCCGAGTGGATACAGACTAAAAAGAAACAGGGGTACTGGATAGGATGACACGTTTTAACTTTTTTAAATTTTGGCTGAATACCCAGCGGTCATTGCTGGCTTTTCATTTGCTGTTTTTCATATGTTTTAACGCCGTACTGCTGTTTAGTACGCCTCTGGACAAGAGTATGACGGACGTCTTTTACTTAGATTTGCTGTACATAGGCTTTTTTCTTACCTATCTAATCTGCAAACTGCTGAAATATAAGCAAGTCTATGGCCCCTTGGTAGAGGCCCTTGCTGGTCATCAAAAAAACATCGAATACTATGTGCCTGAACGGGGTGACACGCACGCGCAGCTCATGCAACTGGTTACGACTGCAATGACTAAGGAACATATGGCTGCTAATCACAGTTTGGTAACGAGCCTTCAGGAACTTGAGGACTACGCCACCCTTTGGGTTCATGAAATGAAAACACCGCTGGCTATATTAAGCATGCACCTCAGTACCTTAGAGAATCCGCAGCTCCAAGATAATTTCCAAGAAGAAATTGACCGCATTGGTCACTTGACGGATCAACTACTCTACTACAGTCGCAGCAACGACTTTTCAAAAGATTACTTGATTGCGGAAGTCTCACTCAACCGAACGCTTGCTGAACTTTTAAAGAAACACGCCAGCACATTGATACGCAAGAAACTCTCTGTTCGTTTTGAACTCCCTCAAAAAACAGTTCTCAGCGACAAAAAATGGCTTAGTTATATTTTAGAACAGGCGCTGGTCAACGCCATCAAATATACGCCTCAGGGAGGCAGTATTTCATTTGAACTGGCTGAAACTGCTCAAGAAACGATGCTGACAATCCGTGACACTGGTGTGGGCATTTCAACAGAAGACTTGCCTCGGGTCTTCGAAAAAGGCTTCACGGGGCAAAATGGACGTGTATTTGGAGCTTCCACCGGTATGGGACTCTACTTGGCGCACAAACTAGCAACACGGCTGGGTCACGAGCTTAGCATTAGCTCTGAGCTAGAACAGGGTACTGCTGTCTCCCTCACCTTCTATAAATTTAGTGACCGCCGCAACCTTACAGCATTGTAAGGTTAGCCGTCATTTTGATAGTTGCTTCGATGGTTTTGCACCTCCAAAGTCTTTATGATGAGTTTAGGACATACCGCTTCACGCATTACCCTTGAGCTAATTATTTTGCTAACATTATAGGAGGTTTCACATGCAACCACTTTTACAGGTCAATCACCTTAGAAAAATTTACGGACAAAAAAGCGCCACTTGTACAGCCCTTGAGCGCATTGACTTCACTATGAACCGTGGCGAATACGTGAGTATTATGGGCCCTTCGGGTTCAGGAAAAACCACACTACTCAACATGGTTTCTACTATAGATAGTCCCTCTTTTGGCTCTATTCTCTATGACGGGGTGGACATTACCCAAATGAAGACGAGGGCACTTTCTGACTTTAGACGGGTAAATATAGGCTTTATTTTTCAGGACTTCAACCTCCTAGACAGTCTCAGCGCTAAAGAAAATATTGCGCTGCCCCTTGCACTTTCTGGTGTTGGCCCAAAGGAAATAGAATCTCGTATTTTAGAGGTGGCAACCCACTTCGGTATTGAAGACCACCTGCACAAATACCCTTACCAGCTCTCTGGCGGTCAAAAACAGCGTACGGCCGCGGCTAGAGCCATTATAAGGAGCCCAAAGCTCATTTTAGCCGATGAACCCACTGGCGCCCTCGACTCCAAATCTTCTGCTGACTTACTTCAGTCGCTAGCAGACCTAAATGAAAGCCAAAATACCACCATTATGATGGTCACCCATGACGCCTATGCGGCCAGCTTTTCCAAACGCGTGCTATTCATTAAAGACGGTCTGATTCACGCTGAAATTATTAAAGGGCATTCTCGCAAAGAGTTTTACCAGCGCATTATGGACATGATTGCCTCTTTAGGAGGGTCTGCCGATGACATTGCTTAGTCTGGCGCTTAAAAACGTCAAAAATAACTTGAAAAATTACCTGCTTTATTTCATTTCTACCATCACGAGTATCGTTATTTTCTTTATATTTTCATCGCTTAAATACTTGCCAGCAACAGCTCTAAAAGTGGACGCCTCTCAAAAGATAGCTGCCGCTATGACTTCTATCTCCTTTGTAATTGTCATTTTTGTTGGCATTTTTATTTGGATGACCAACGCCTTTTTTGTTAGGAGTCGAAAAAAGGAAATTGGGGTCTATATATTCAGCGGCATGAAGCAGGCCCATGTGGCACTCCTGCTGCTCTTAGAAAACCTGTTGATTGGTCTCTTTTCCATTGGCATGGGCCTTATTTTCGGTATGCTGCTCTCAAGACTTGCCACACTTCTATTAGTACGTATGATGGGCATGAGTGCCTTTGTATCGTTTTACATTGCACCTAGAGCCTTTATCGATACACTCATCGTTTTCAGTATTATTTTTGCACTGACATCAATCAGCAGTGCTTTAATGGTATACCGCTTCAAAGTTATTGAACTCTTCAATGCCCATAAAGCGGAAGAAACTGCGCCTAAGAACTCCAAACTTCAAGCGATTCTGGGGCTAGGTCTTATGCTGTCAGGTTATGGCATGAGTCAAATGATTCCATTTGCTTCTACTATGATTTTGTATGCTATGTTAGGCACTTTGATACTGACCATAAGTGGTACCTACCTATTTTTCAGCGCTTTTCTAGTTTACTTGCTCAATTGGCTAAAGGGCCGTCCGAACCATATTTATAAGGGCGTGAATATACTTTCGACCAATCACATGATTTTTAGAATCAAACAAAACGCGAGAGCGATGGCGACCATTGCCGTTCTCTCGGCAAGTACCATTTCAACCCTTGGTATTATGTTGTCTGTCATAGATGAGATAACCACTATACAAACCGCCGTCATTCCTAATACAGTACAAATTACATCCCGAACGGATCAAGTGGATAAGCGAGATGCGTTTATTGACAAAGCGGTTGCAAAGCAGAATTTTAAAGTGACCTACGATGAAAAACTAAATATACTCGTCTTTGAGGGTAAAATTAGTGAAAATGCCAGACTCACCCCTGAGCCTTTTATGAAAAACCTTGATTATGGCTTTATTCCTGAGTCTCAAATTAACCAATTAATCGCTGTGTCTAATTCACGCCAGCACTTAGCGGATAAAAAACTTAAACCCGGTGAAGCCATGCTCTTAGGACAGCCTTATAACTACTACTATTTTGGTGAGTATGGTAACAATGAATCTATACCGTTTGAACTTTCCAGCGGTGAGCAGTTTAATATCGTCAAACAATCACAAGACCATTTTATTCCGAGTTCAGTCTACCTGAATCTCATGGTAGTCTCTGACGAAACCTATACACAGTTATTACAAAAAGCCAAAAGTGAATCGATTGTTGCACTCCGTGTCATGGGACTCTCTGAGCCTATGCGGAGTATTGAAATTAGCAACCAATGGGATGCGCTTTCTGAAAATGAACGCGAGGGCATGGACCTGATTACCTATGGTCAAATCAAAATGATGCTCAATGCAGATAAGGGCATCAACTTATTTGTTACCATCTTTGTTTGCTTGATTTTCGTGATGGCCTCTGGCAGTGTCATCTACTTCAAACAGCTTACTGATGCGGTTTCTGAAGTCAATAAATATGAAACGCTCTTTAAATTGGGCATTCAGCATTCAGATGTGAAGAAAACGGTTGGGAAACAGCTTCGCTTCATGTTTGGCGCGCCTTACCTAATTGCAGTCGTTCATAGTTTCTTTGCACTGCTGGCACTCAGTGTCATGCTCAAGGATAACTTGTTCCTGATAGGGTTGATTTCCTGCATCACCTATTTAGCACTTTATATTTTATTCTACTTAGGGACTAAGCACAGTTATATGAAAGTTATTACACAAAACAAAGGCGCCTCTCTCTTTTGAGAAGCGCCTTTTGCTTGTCCTAATGGTTTGCTTTTTACGATTCTGCTGGAGTGCCTTCAAGGCCAATGGCCTCAGCCACTTCGCGCATGCCTAGAATGGTATGCTGAATAATGTCGTCTAGTTCCCAACCCAGCATAGCCGTGCCTTCAATAATAGTCTCTCTGGAAACGCCTGCTGCAAAACTTGGCGTTTTAAATTTCTTTTTTACAGACTTGAGTTCTAAGTCCATAATGCTTTTAGACGGACGCATAATAGTCGCTGCATGAATGAGACCGCAGAGCTCGTCAGTGGCATAGAGTACCTTTTCCATGACGTGTTCAGGGGCTACGTCTGTGACAATTTTGTAGCCATGGCTCATAATAGCGCGAATAATGTCTGCATCATAATCTTTTTCCTTTAATATAGCTTCTGTTTTATGACAGTGCTCGTCTGGAAATTTGTCATAGTCAAGGTCATGCAGGAGTCCGACTAGTCCCCATTTGGCCTCGTCTTCTTGCTTTAAGTGCCTAGCAAAATGTAGCATGACACCTTCTACTGCTTGGGCGTGCTTGAGTAGATAATCTGTGCTGGTGTACTCATTTAAAAGTGCCCAGGCTTCTTCTCTGGTTGGTCTAATGGACATAAAAAATCCCCCTTTATCATTTAAACGCTTTTCATAAATATTCTTAGTCATATTGTACACTACCTTGGCAATGCCATATAGTCAGAATAGTACTTTTTTATGTCGTTAATAGCTTCACATACAAATCGCATAAAAAATGCTATTCGGGTATTAATGCTATAATATGTAATTTTATACCTGTTTTTTTCTGAATTTTTAATTCTACAAAATCCGTATTTTTCAGTAGTTTTAAGTATTATTTTAAATTTTAACAAGTGTTTTTATAATTGTGAAATCTTTGTCTTTTGCATAAGAAATAAGTCTGTTATAATCAATCTTGCTTAGCGGATCACACAGTACTGTCGGAATCATCGCACGATTATGAAGCATATTGAAAGGGGAAAATAAAAAAATGATCTCTGCAATATTAAAATTATCGCCTGTCTTCCTGATGGCTGGACTTATGATCTCGGGGATGGACGCTTTATTAGCGGCACCCTTAACTACAGTGTACGCAGCCATTATCGCTGCGGTTACTGAAAAAGTTTCATTCAATAAGATTTTGGATGCAGCTGTTGAAAACGTTAAAGAAATGCAATTGGTCTTTTTCATACTTATGTTAGCTTATGCCATGGCAGAATGTTTCATGTCTACTGGTGTTGGCGCTTCTATCGTAATACTAGCCCTCAAATTGGGTTTAACTGCTAGAACTGTTGCGGTTACAGGTTTAGTTGTAACTGCTATCCTTTCAGTAGCAACTGGTACCTCTTGGGGAACCTTTGCTGCCTGTGCACCCGTCTTCTTATGGCTCAACCATATTGTTGGAGGCGATGTTGCTTTAACAACTGCTGCTATCGCAGGTGGTGCTTGTTTTGGAGACAACATCGGTTTAATTTCAGATACAACGGTTGTCAGCTCTGGTATTCAGCGTGTTGAGGTTATAGACCGTATTCGTCACCAAGGGGTTTGGTCAATACTTTGCTTAGTGACTACTGCTATTATATTCTTTGCGGTCAGCGTCTTCATGGGCCTTCCAACAACTGTTGGCAGCGCTGCAGATGCGATTGCACAAATTCCTGCACCCGTTTGGACACAACTTGCTGAAGCCCGCGCTTCTGCGGTTGAACTTCTTAACCAAGTACAAGCAGGCGTACCAATGTATATGATTATTCCACTCGTATTAGTTCTGATTGTTGCAATCAGAGGTATTCCAACAATTGCCTGCCTTGGTGTTGGCATCGTTTCTTCATTAGGTCTTGGCCTCATGGCTGGTACGGTTGAAAGTGTTCCTTCTTTCCTTGGCCTTATCACAACTGGCTTCGCTGATGCAGGTTCATGGGTAATTGTTATGATGATGTGGGTTGGTGCCTTCGGCGGCATCATGGGTATGATGAAAGCCTTTAATCCACTCTCAAGGCTTGTTGCTTACATGTCTAAAAATGTACGTCAGCTTATGTTCTGGAATGGCATATTATCAATTGCTGGTAATGCCGCACTTGCTGATGAAATGGCTCAAATCGTTACAATCGGCCCAATCATTAAAGAGCTTGTAGACGATAACGTGGTTGCTGAAACTCCAGAAGATATGTATAAACTTAAACTCAGAAATGCTACTTTCGGAGACGCGCTCGGTGTATTTGGTTCACAGCTTATTCCTTGGCACGTATACATTGCCTTCTACGTAGGTATTGCAGGTCTTGTATACCCACTCTATGAATTCTCACCACTCTCTATCATTAAGTATAACTTTATGGCGATGGTGGCTGTTGGATCGATCCTTATTTTAACTTTAACTGGCTTAGACCGTTACATTCCACTCTTTGGCTTACCTCAAGAGCCTAAGGTTCAACTCAAGAAAAACATTAAAGACTATAAAGAGAAAACAGAAGTAACTGAGAGCACCACAGAGGCAATGTAGCCTCTCTCCCAATACCCTTATAAAGCACAAAAGCGCATACCCCATGCGCTTTTGTGCTTTTTTGTTTATGCTTCTTTTTATGCAATTTCGGGTAAAATAAACATAATAACATGAGAAAGGCAGGAAATGATTATGATAAAAATTGAACTTACTACCGAAGCCCAAGCTTACATTACCGCTACTGGTGTGAAGGATTTAAGTATATACACCGAGCGTCAAGAAAGCTGCTGAGCACTTCAACCCGATGCAGTTCTGGTAGGACTGCGAAAACCCAAGACAGTAAACGACTTTGAGCCAGTTGCTTTTGACAACCTAACACTCTGGATTGAAAAAGTACTGGAACCAGAAACTTTAAAGCACATAGCACTTACCCTCGCACCTTATGGCTCTGATTTACCAGACCGAGAGATTGAAGTTATATTGAAGGATTGATCTGAGCTATGAGCATATCCCGTTGACCTAAGTTGAAACCATATGCATTATTATACTGTTTCGGGGTATAAATATGCTATGCACTAAATAGAGGGGGAGGGATACTTGTGAAACGTTTTATCGCTAAATTAATGATATTTTTAATAGCTATTAACCTTACAGTTATTAACCAGTCTTATGCCGGAGACCTTTCAATCATGCCAGCACCTGTGTTAATGGATATTAATGCTACAGGTGCTGTTTTTCAGTATGATGCTACCCTCTCTGGCACTCTGTATTATGTCGTTGCGCCCTTTTCAGGTTCAACTTTAAGCGCCAATCAAATTCAAGATATAGCTTCTTCGGGTGCCATAACTGTCGATGTATTAGCCACAGGCTCTCAAGAGGTTACCCCTGGTACCCATCAGCTTGTGATAGAAAATCTTGAAGGTTGTGATGGGTTACCCGCTGAAGAACCTTACACCCTATGGACAACCACACTGGTAGACGGGCAACTCAGCTTACCCGCTAGCTTAAACTTTAGTCCTTTGGCATTCTTAGAATCTCCTCATATTGTTAACACAACAATAGACCAAATTGTTGTCAACTGCAAACTCAATGCAGATGGGACACTCTATTATGGGGTCTATGCAGATGCTACTGAAGTTACTGCTGAGGACGTTATAACGGGCGCACCAGTTGGTGGTATGTCATTTAATAGCTCTAAGTCCACCGATATTCCTCTGGGGTATTTGACCTATAATGGTAACATCCCTATGGGAGATGGCACTGGATGGGCGCTCACCATCGTATTGTCGGAGCTTTCTTCACTAACTACCTATGATTTGGTCTTTGTTCGCAAAGATATTTTTGGAAACTACAGTAAAACGACCTATGTGATTGATGATGCTCAAACAAAGGGCAATCAGTTTATTGATGCACATTTGACCTACGAAAATAGTGAATGGGTTGCGAGATACTACTTCTCAGAACCAATAACCAATGCAGGTGACCCTTCCACTTATAGTCTTGACATGAACTCTAATTCAGGTACTACCTATAGCACTTCCTTAGGGGGTACCATAAGCGTGAGTGGTAATTGTGTGACCATTCCTATTACAGATCAGACCTTCATAACCGCATTAAGCCAAGAAACATCAGAATATGCCAGTGTCCCCATTTCGTTCAAGGTCTCTTCTGGTAGCGCCATTGAACCCGCAGTCACAGACAGCTTCCCTTACGGGCTAAGCAGCACTTTGGAAAGTAGTATTTTAGAATACTTATATAAGCCTGCAATGATTAACGGCTATTACACAGAGGCTGGTGCTGATGGCCCACTAGACGATAGTTTTACCGTCCAGCTCAATTTTACACCAGAATGGCTTGATCAAAATATGCAATTCTACTTGGCAGTATGCGCAGATGATCTTCAGCCATTTCTATTTCTAGAACAAGATATTGACTATACAATACAATTTGACACCTATGATACCATCACATTTGCCTTTACAGAAGCTGGTGCTAACCAACTTAAGGACATACCAAATGCCTATCTTATGCCTTCATTGGCAACTGACCCGCATGATCTCAACACAGCTGTTCCTTATCTCTACACCCGCAGAGATTCCAGTTCAACTGAATTAACCGATTTTACAGTTGACGGGCGTTCTGTTAGCAATTTCGTCTCCAGTGTTTTTGATTATGATGTATCTATACCCTATAAAGTCGTTGATTTATATAACGACAACATTAACAATGTAATGGGTGGGACACCACTATGTAGTGACAGCTATGTACGCTACGTCCAAGAAAATGCTAGTGGCAGTGGTGTAATTGAAGTTGTTGCAGCTAATGGTCTTGTTACAAGTTACAGTGTTGCCTATTCAACTAATTTCCTAACACTGGGAGGCATTTTAATTAACGACCGAAAACCTAACCAAACATTTGACTATTATGCTCAAGAACAGTCATTTAGCGTTTCCGACGCTATAGAGCCGCTCCCTTCATTTGACGCTATTTACGCTAGTGAAGTAACTGCTACTATTGTTAGTTCGCCAAGTGCTATTACAGCCAACACTTATCAATATCAAATTAATCTCAGTTATGCTCAAAATACTGCAACTTATCTCGTGTTAGTAACCTATAACACATTACCAGCCGAAGATGACCCGCCGGTCACGCCGCCAGTTGATGACCCTCCGGTCACTCCGCCAGTTGATGACACGCCAATTACTCCGCCTACTGATGACACGCCTGTCACGCCGCCTACTAATGACACGCCTGTCACACCGCCTACTAATGACACGCCTGTCACGCCGCCTACCAATGACACACCTGTCACGCCGCCTACCAATAATACACCTGATAAAAATGAAGTCGTAAAGGTAACGCCTCCTGCACCTGTACCAACAGAGAAGCCTCCTACTAATAATGTTATGAATCAGCCAGTCGCTAATCTTATTCTCGAACTCAACAATAGCAAAGGCAGTGCGAATACCTTCACCTCACTCAGCAAAGTCAGTCAAATGATCAAACAAGCCAGCAGTCAAATTAGTCAAAGCGCTACTAAAGACGCAGTAGCAGTTAAAGCACTCACGACGCTTGTTACTGATATGACTACAAAAGTTGAAGAAAAACTTGCAGCAATTGATAACCCAAATGAACGTCTTGAAATTTTAAGTCAATTAATGCTAGATGTTCAAGTTTTTAAAACCCAAGTAAACCAACCCTGAGCATAGACAAAAGCATTGAAGACATGGTCCAAAAAACTGCCAATGCCTTTGGTACGATTCGCTTGACTGAATCCACTACTGGTACAGTCCGAATAGATACAAAAATGCTTGAAAATACGATTGCAACTCAAACTGAGGCCTTAAAACAATTGACTCAAATTCAACAGACCTATTTTGAAAACTCAGCACCTCGAGTCATTCAAAAGGAACTCAAAATTGAAGTACCGCTCTCAGCCTCACAAACTGAGATGAACGTAGCTCTAAGTGCCGAACAGGTCAATACTTTACAATCTGCTAGTATTGGCGCACTTACCATCAGTAATAGCAGCGCAGAAATAAAAATGCCTATGTCTAATTTTACAACTACACAGGAAGTTGCACTAAGTATAGGCCAGTTAAGACCACAACCAAACACTAACGGCTCTGAACCGACAGATAATACACCACAATTGATTTATGAAGTGTCTATGAGTGTCAACAATAAAACGGTTGAGCAATTTAAACAACCTATCACTTTAAACTTCAGTTTAACCGCTTTTAACCTTCAGTCTGAATCGCCCGAAGCGCTTGCCATCTTTAAGCTGAATCCTGAAACCGGTGCTTGGGAGCCTGTCGGCGGCATTGTAGACCCTGAAAGTTCGAGCATCTTTGTTACGCGTGATACACTCAGTCAGTATACAGTTCTTAAATCTAAAAAAAGTTTTTCTGATGCAGACCAATCTTGGGCAAAATCTGAAATTAACGCTATGCTGAATAAAGGTATCGTTTCTGCTTCTGATAACTTCCAGCCTCAAGCACTGCTCACTAGAGGCGAGTTTGCCTCATGGATTGCTAAGGCTTACGGGCTTAAAGTAACTGCGAGCAAGTTGCCATTTAAAGATGTCAATTCATCAAACTCTAATTACAATGCAATTGCTGCTGCCTATGAGCATGGTCTATTAAGTGGCAAGAGCAAGAGTAAGTTCGACCCAAACGGTGCTATTAGCCAAAATGAACTTGCTGCTGCCATGAGCAAATTACTTGTAAGCTTTGACAAAAAAGAAAAAAGTGGCAAGGTCACCTCTAAATACTTGGCTAACCTTAAAACCACTCAAGTTGCTTCATGGGCCGAAGACGATATGGCCCTGCTTATGGAACTCGGATTTAATGCTACCGGCAATGGCGAAGCCGCTGTCACTAAAGAAGCCGCCGCTGCTGCATTTATGAAATTCTACAAATCTTAGTCACTATGCCCTAAGTACAGCACAATAGTTCCATCCTCGTCTGTCCTTTGGATCTGACCCACACCATACTGCTTGAGACGATTCAGAATTAGGTCGTCAGGATGACCATAACTATTACCTTCACCTACTGAAATAACTGCCCGCTCTGGTGAAACGAACTTAAGAAATTGGGCGGTTGTGGAAGTACCTGACCCGTGGTGACCCACTTTGAGCACATTTGCTTTTAATAAAGCACCCCATTTGGCTACCATTTCGTGCTCACTCTGGGTTTCCGCGTCTCCCGTAAGTAATAATTTTTCTCCATCCGCTTCTACCATGAGCACAACGCTGTAGTTGTTTCGGTCTTCGTAGTTCTTGCCATTGGGTGCGAGTACCGTCAGTGTCATCTCACCAATTTTAAATTGTTGTCCCGGCTGTGCCAGAGTTACTGGCACAGCTTTTTCCATGAGTGCCTCTTGCATGCGCAAATATGTTTTAGTATTGTTTTTCTCATCTGGCATCAAAAATTCTTTTATCTCATATTTCTTAATGACTGCAGCCATACTGCCAATATGGTCCTCGTGACTGTGGGTTCCAACTGCAAGGTCAAACTGTTCAATGCCTAATTGGTCGATGTAGGTCTCTAAAGCCTCTTCATCGGCTCGATTTCCTGCGTCAACCAGTACTGAATGACCATCAGATTGAAGAATAATCGCATCCGCTTGACCAACGTCAATCACATGAACGGTCAGGGCCGCGTCCATTTGTTGACTAATGCTATACCCACCGCTTGTACCGTTTTCCGCTGGCAACCAGTTCTCTAAGAATCCTTGTCCAAAGTAGAGTGCAGAGGCAATAAATGCCGCTCCTAATGCTAAAAGTGGTTTTTGTGTCTTCTTACTCATTTTTATACATCCTTTTCATGTCATCTGTAAATTTGTAAAAATATAGTATATTATAGTTTATCCATTCAGCCGCTGGGTAAAATATAAGCGGAACTAGATTCCATATAAGTTTGGTTTAATTGTTAAACCAACAATACTGTCAATGGAGGAAATAACATGGAAAAACAAAATTTATTACCACCAATGAAAGTTCAAGTAGGTCAAGTGTTCCAAATCAACGTTCCATCAAATCCTACTACTGGTTTTACTAACACATTGTCATCTTTGCCATCTTGCGTATGCTTGGTGAATACTCAGTACGTGCCTTCTCACCCACAACTCATGGGTAGTGGTGGTACTCAGGTTTATTCATTTGTTGCAACACACTCTGGCGACGGCGACCTGCAATTCCAAGATGTTAGATTTACAAATCCTATTGAAGTCGCACCGCAAACTGCTATGGAAAAACGATTCATTATCGTTGAATAGTAGCCAATCTATACATAGCTGACATAAAACAAGCCCTCGCAGTCGCGTGGGCTTGTTTTTATGGTGCGCCCAGCATGGGCGCACTCTAGTCGGTGCAAGTCCGATACGGAGGCTGGTAGTGCCAACCGTTAGCCAAGAGCAAGGGTGTCGTGGGTGACTGCGAATCTGAAGGAAGCTGGAGGCAAAGTG
>JBGSUZ010000359.1:0-4563 GCA_041753235.1 Acidaminobacteraceae bacterium | reverse complement strand
CAACAGCGCCTACTGTCGCCGGCTTTTTATAGCTCACTATAATAAATTCCTTAGCCAAAAGATTTTCATCCTCATATATGGCATATCGTATTTCTATATCCTCACCCTCATATAAAGATGAAATTCCTGACACATAAGCTTTAATCATTTGAATACCTCCGTATTTTCACAACAACATTTTTTTACATTTTAACAGTAGTACTAAACAGCTGTAAAACGTCATTAATGCTCATTGTATCACATTAGGCAATAAGTAAGACGCTCTTTTTAATCGATGAAGATGCTCACGTTACCTACTTGCTATTGGGTGACTGACAAACCGGACTGTACGCCTATTGTAACAAAAAAAATTGATGTAACATTTTAATTGTTACATCAAACCATTTAGCAATATTAATTTGGTTCCCTTCTAATTAAATCCCAGCTAACTGATGAATTTGAGAATGAGCAACCAAATAAACATTGCCGATAATCTCGATTTTTTCGCCCTTTACTATGACAGCGCCGTCTTGATCCGCTGCTACATAGACATTCATTTCTTTGGATAATGCGAAACGTTCATTTACCAAACCAATGTCAGCATAGTCAAAATGTGCTTCAAATGAAAAAGGACCGAGTGCCAGACCTGAATAAATCTTCCCTTCATCTACATAGGATTTGGACATATTCATGCCACCTGCACTTGTTCCCATGACCACCGCAGGACTATCTTTGATTAAATCTTGTAACTCTAATTGGGTTATCAGTTGCATTTGATGCTTCGGAAAACCACCACACAAAAAGATGACAGACGCCCCTTGAATCAACCGCTGAGCTTCTTCTTTAGGAGTAGAGTGATGGATAAAATTATACGATTCAAAATGAATCTCCGCTTGATCGAACCATTTTTTTTCATAAACATCGCCGTAATCAGGTTGCTCAACCTGATCCTCTAACTTATCCGCACTGATGAACACCAATGATTTTCTCTCGTTAATGTCTTTTTGAAGCGCACTGGCCAATTTCTCAGAAAAACCCTTATCCTCATACCAATCTAAGTAATAATGCGTTTTCATATTGATTACCCTCCAATTTACTTAGAATATATCATATATTTAGTGGCATATCTTATAAATCGCTTAACGTCATTATATTACTGCCTTTCGATTGGTAATATTCAAGCGCTTATTATTTGATAATTTTTCTTTCTCTTCTTCATATTCTGCTTTTATCCGTTTATAGCTGTCCTTTTCTACAATCGTCTCTGGATTCTCAGATAAACTGCGCTTTTCATTCTCAACATTTTTAACTTCATCTTTTAGAGAATTGATTTCTTCGCTGAGTGCACTTTGAAACTCTAATAGACTGAAAAGCATTTTATTGCTAGGATCAACACCACCGTCTTTTTCAATTCCATCTAGTCGACTCTGAATCATTGCTAGACGACCCATCAGTCTTTTCAATCGTTCCTGAAACGCTTTTAAAGTAGAATCATAGAAGCCAATTGTCTCTGAAAATGCATCTCTTCGCATCAACCCTTCTGACTTCCTCTGTTGATTTTCGGTAAGTGCATCCACCACATTACTGGCAACATTCAGTTTTGAAATAGCTGTATTAACGGCTTCATCGACACGTGCATAGTATTTTCCGCCACTTGATTCATTGCCTTCTACCTGACTTTTAATATCATTATACGAATCAATAAATCCTACGACCTTTTTCAAATCATCATATGTCATATGTTCAACTGAGTTCGTATGTTTTTCGCTATTTCGAATATACTGCTTCACCGCATCAATATCCACCGTAGTTTCAGAACTCAAAACATAATCTTTTGCTGATAATGCTTTCTCCGCCAGTTGACTTTTGAATACATTCACATCAAAGATATCTGTAACTTCCTCTTTAGAGAAGCCCTGTAACTTACTTCTTCCCTGATCAAAGAAATTGTCCAATTGGGTTCCGATTTTCTGAACCGCACTACCCACACGACTTATGTATGCCTTATTGAGAACTTCCAACATTTTATTTTTTTGATTTTCATCTTGTGTATTTTTAAGTATCCAATCATGTTGCTTCTTATATTCCAGAGCTGATCCAAATACAGCTTCTTCAAGATACTCACCCGTGCTCATTGATGACCAACTTTCTAGTGACTCTATTTTTATTTCATGGGTATCACCAGACTTGAGTTCTTCTATTTTCAACATACCTTCTTTCGAAATCTCAAGTAAATCAAAACCTGGATTTGCCCCATCATGATTCAATGTAGAATTAGGGGTTATAATTAGCCCAGCAAAAGCCCTAGTCATGAGTCGTGTTTCTGTTGGATTTAGTATTTGACTCATATCTAATACATGATTAATTTTCATTAAAACACCTCCGTCAAAAGCTCTGAAAACCTGATTGGAACTGTGCAGATCCCCACGAAAATATTTATACCCTACTTACTTCTTTCTATATCGGAAATTAATCACCAGTTTATTAGCATATTTAGGAATTAAATCTAGTCAAGTCCATTAATCATAACACATTAATAGGCCACCTTTTCAAACTGACTTCGATGTTATAACAGAAAAAGATTGATGCAACAGGTTAAATGTTACATCAATCTTTTTTACTATTTTACATGACAGAACGTTAAACTACCGTTCGTTTTTAAACCCTTGTGCCTTTAACACAGGATAGACCTTAGGGAAATAGACATGTTGATAAATATTAGTCGTTTGTTGACTCCAGTTGACTTCTTGCTCACGACCAATATCTTTTAGATACGTCGCCATAAACGCGTCATAATCTTGAATCGATGCCTTGACCGTTTCTTTTTGGTAAGTCTCGTCATGTCTATACACAGACTTGTCCATTCTCGGTTTGCGTTTCGATGGATTTGCTGGGTAACCCGCCGCAATCCCTAAAATCGGGAAAGTATACTCCGGTAAACCAAGCAGTTTAATGACCTCGTCCGGATTCTTCCGAATGCCACCAATCGGCACAATACCTAGCCCTAATGACTCTGCCGCCGTCATCATGTTTTGAGAAGAAAGTCCTACATCCACTGAGGCGACCATAATCGACTCCACACTATCTGTAATATTGAGCGGCAATCCCGTCATTTCAGATGCCACTTTAATTTTATAAAAATCTGCAATGAAGAGGAAAAATACAGGCGCTTCCGCCACCCAAGCTTGACCGCCTGAGAGTTCCGCAAGTTTTTCTCTAGTTGCCTGATCCCGAATCACAAGTACGCTGGTTTGTTGACCGTTGATAGAGTTAGGCGCTGCCTGTGCCACATCAATGAGGGTATCTATAACTTCGTTTGATATTTCTTGCGCTTTATAACTTCTAATAGAACGATGATTTTTCATAGTTTCAATAACTTGATTCATAATATGTCTCTCCTTCATATCTCTAAATTATTCTAAGTGATTTAATAGCTTGTTGCTCAGTGTAAGAAAAGTCAATGTTTCTTCAGGCGTGAGTATGTCCTCATATACCGCATGGAGTTGGTCAAATGCTGCCGAAAGCGTCTTTTGCATGGCCTGTCCTTCTTTTGTCTCACACAGGAAAACACTTTTGCCTTCCGACTGCTTGGCCACATAGCCTTTATGCTCTAGCTTCTCAATCAGTCGCGTTATGGTCGACGGGGTCAAGTGAAGGGTTTCTCCAATCACCTTTTGCTGAACACCGCCTTTGTCATTAATGATATGGAGCAGCATGGCATGACTTGGTGACAGTCCAGTTATTGCAAAGGTTTCATCAGCTATTTTATTAAGCTCTCTGGCCAATTTAACCGTTGAAAAAAACAAGCAGTTATCCAGTTGATATTTATTTAAATTCATCTCTTGTTCTTCTAGCATCTCATCACCTCGTTTGTTTGTACATACAACTATAATATAATCCCAACACTATATGTTGTCAATATATATTTGTAATAATTTCATTTTATTTTTGTATTGATTAGTATTTAGCATTCAGTTTGTAGTTTAATGATGGCGTTGACAGGCATTAAAAAAGAAGATGAGATAAAAACCTCATCTTCCAATTGCTGCTCATATTTTGATTTATTCTGACGTTTAAACACCTCTTACAGGCGCTAGCAAGACACGGCCTGTGCCCCTATAGACATTGACTAAGCCTTCACCCGATGCTGCCGAACCGATAAGCGACTTACCCGAACGCTCTACAGTAAAGTTTAAGCTGCCACTCCATGCTATCGCCATGTTGCCATCTATCTTTAGCTCGTCATCTTGGAGGGATATCTCCACCAGTTCTTCTTTTGGACAATGGGACTCAAGACAAAGGACGCCATTACCCGTAACACCCAAGTTAAACAAACCTTCATTCCCTAGTGCTGCTGACGATAAGTTTGAGCGCATGACTGCCTTGTACTTAAGACTGGATTCACAGGCAAGGAAAAGGCCATCATCCAATACAATAGAGCCATTCCAGTCTTTAAGATCAATAAGAATCAAATGTTTGTATGTAGGTTCAAGTACAAGCGTGCCATCACCTGTGTACTCCGGTTTAATGGCAGACTCTCCAGTTACCTTACCCATTAAAGCTTTGCCAAATAAATCCCCCACA
>JBGSUZ010000358.1:0-2073 GCA_041753235.1 Acidaminobacteraceae bacterium | reverse complement strand
AAGGGTGGTGGCTAGCCTTTTCCTTAGCGGCGCTTTCAGCCGCTGAAACTGCCAAGCTTTGCTTGGCGCACTCGTATCTGCAGCTTTTGCTTCAATAATTTGATGTTCTAGAAAACGTTGTATACTTTGAAAATGACTGATGCCCGTCAACTGGTCTAAATTAACTTGACGTACCATCTCATTATTCTTTTGCTTCAACTTTTCCTCAAGTAATTCTTTTTCAAGCAGCTCATGGGTCTCTAAAAATACTTTTGAACGGTAACGATCTATTCTGTTAAAATTTAATATAAGCAGTGAAATTAGGATAAAACTCGTCAAAGACATCACTAGTAAATACCGATTAGTTTGTTCATATAGCTCAGATTCGTTTTCAGTAAATACTAAATACCATTGATTTCTGACATACTCCGAATCAAGGCCAAACGGAACCCCATAGTAATGTTTCCATTCACCCTGAAATCTGCCTCTGAAATAATTTTCGCTTAATTTAAGTGGACTAAGCAGTTGATTTACAATATCCGTAAGGTAAGTTGCATTGCTTAATATATAGCTGGAGTTTGCATGTGCTATCGTTTCACCTCTATCGTCTATAAAAAACAGATAGCCTGTATTTCGATATTTAATTGGCGCTATCAGAGATTCTGTGAAATAAGACATTTTCACACTAAAAGTAATCATGCCAACAACTTCATTATTCCTAGTTAAGGGAATGCTAAAGTAGAAAATCGGCTTACCCGTTACGCTACTCTTCACAATAGAACTTACATAATAACTCTTGCCTTCTAGGATAGGTTCAACGGTTTCAGTATCTTCAAACTTCACAATAGAACCTTCATCACTGCCTATTCTATAACAGTCCAGCTCATATTTACCGGTATTAGGGTTTATCCATGGCTGATCTGGCTTTTTTAATCGGTTTATACTGACGTTTTCAAATTGATGATACCTGCTGATTATCAACCTTAAATAACGGCCCACATTTTCCTGATTGACACTACTTTCAGGGTTTTTTATCCACTCAGATATAGGGGATGAAATAGAAATGATACTTGCCATTTTTCGTTGCTCGTTGACCCAAATTTTTAAACTTTGACTTACTTCTTTTGTCAGCGCAATACCTACTTGTTGAAATTCATCTGTGGCGTTTTGGCGCATTAAGCCATAGAATAGCACGTTGACTAACAAGGTTAATAACAGTACATAAATTAGCAGTTTAGATTTTTTACTTTCTTTTTTTAAATTTTCTTCATTATTTTTCATATACACTCCATGAAATCACTTTGCTTTCTTTCCAATAGTGCCATTAGTCTGCTGGAGACTTTGTACAATATGGAAAAATGCACTGATCAACGGTGAAGACAAGCTTGACTTCATTGCAACAATATTGATTTGTCTCTGAACGGGATCCTTGAGAGAAAAAATATCGAAATCGTATAAAGTTTTATTCAAGGTCGATTCGGGTACAACTGACATGCCCAATCCCTTTTCAACCATTGAAAATACAGTTGACATGAGCAGTACCTTGTATTTCAACTGTGGGCGTACATGATAGCGGTCAAATAGTCTGTGCAAAAAAGTATCTGCATCATTATCCGGCATTATGAAAGGATAATGCTCTATCATACTGATGTCAAAGTCCTCTTGCTGTGATAAATTGTATTGACTTGGCACTATCGCAATAATTTCATCTTTAAAATAAGGGAGCACATAATGTTGCGCTTCTACATACTGGCTTTCTAAAAAAGTAACGTCTACTATCCCTTCTTCAAGTGCGCGTTTAAGTGCATCGTAACCATCCTCTACAATTTCTACCTGCACCTCTGGAAATGCTTTGTCAAAGGCTGAAAGGATACTTGGAAGTAATCTGCTTGAGGCACTTGTGAAGCTTCCAATACGTATAGTGCCAGTCTCTATCTGCTTAATAGAATTGATTTGATTGAGTAGTCTGTCCTCCGCTGCTACTAAAGCGTGTACATAATCGATGAGCATCTGCCCTTCTCTAGTGAGCATAACCCGTCCACGACTCCTATTGATCAATATAAAGCCTAAATCAACCTCAAGTGCGTGGATTGC
>JBGSUZ010000357.1:0-3900 GCA_041753235.1 Acidaminobacteraceae bacterium | reverse complement strand
ATATTTTTATTCTTATTTTTGGCCCCGGATAATGTTTTAGTACATCGTAATAAAGTGTGTTGGTATATATGATTGGTATTTCTTGATTATCAATATCCTTAATGATTTTCATTTCTAATTCAGAAGGATCGAATGCCATGCGAAAATGCGGTTTAATTCCATGAGTATTCAAAATACTAATTGCACTTCCCACCGCTATAACGACTGCCTTATTTTTTACCTTTTCGATAAGATGTATGTTCTTATTAAGTGAAGGCCCTGCCGCCACAATTAATAAAGGCTTGCCTCTAAGAATACTTTCCAATACTTTACTATCATAAAATCCATAATCTATATTATTGATAAAGTTAAGCATAACCAGTTTACTAGCATTTCGTTGAAAATTGATATTTCCCATTCGCAAAGTTACGTGTAACTTAATAGTTTTAAGCAACTCAATATAATACGCTTCAAACAGTACCCGATAGGAAATATGTTGAAGTATTGTTACTTGATCATTTCCAATATAGTTACTAATATCTTTGCCAAAATCTTCAGCAGATTTATTAACAAGAAAAGAAACAGACAACCCTGAAATAAACTCAATTATTGGGTTGTCTGTTAAAAATAATTTGAATAAATCTAAACAAGGCTCCACAACTAAAATCCTAGTTATTTTGGGATAATTCTTCTTTAAATACTTTAAAGCATAGCCATTACCTATTCCAAAGATAATAACTATGCTTTCATTTCCACTTAACTTACTACATAATAATTTCATTTCAAAATCTAAGTCGTACACACTGTGTAAATTAGATTCTCTTCCATTATGCGAAATCGAATAATTTGTATTGGATATTCTTTCAATTTCAATGTCAAATTGAGAAACTTCATTTTTTAATTGATCGTATAATATTTGACTGCTATTTTTAAGTATTTTTAAATTTTTTTCATAATACATAATTCAGCATTCCTTCTTAATTTAGTGTTCCTTTAACCAACGGCTTCAATTCAAACTCGAGTATGTCCACTAAATAAATGAAATTTTTAGTTTTCAAACAATTTTCAATGACCGAAATTATAGTCAGAAACAGCGACTCGTTTATAAGCTTACTATCATTAATCTCAGTTAATACTTCCAAAGTCTCCAGTTCAATATTTTCAAAATCTCCATTGGAAATTTTCAGTATAATATTATCTAAACGCTTACTCGTCATATAATAAACCTTTCAAAAAAAGGGGCTTCGAAAAGCCCCCTTTTAAATTAATATTATCTTAATAATTGTAGTACACCTTGAGGTGCTTGGTTAGCTTGTGCAAGCATTGCTTGAGCAGCTTGTTGCAAGATGTTATTCTTAGTGAAGTTCATCATTTCTTTTGCCATATCAACGTCTCTAATTCTTGATTCAGACGCTTGTAAGTTTTCTGCTGAAGTATCTAAGTTCTTAATAGTGTGCTCTAATCTGTTTTGAGCTGCACCAAGCTGACTTCTTTGCTTAGAAACTGTAGCAATCGCTTTATCAAAATCTGTGATTGCATTAGATGCAGTAGCTGCCGTATCAACTTTAGAACTAGAAATACCCAAAGCAGTTGATCTCATATCATCAATACCAAATTGGAGAATTTGTTTCTCATTTGAACCAATCTGTAAAACCATTCCGCCATTGCCCGCTGCTGCAGTTTGAGCTGAGCTTAAACCTAAATCTTTTACAATAGTTGATGCCGTATTGTCTTTTAATTCAACAGGACCAGACTCACTAGCAATTGAGAATCTGCCATCCGCTGTCACAGATACAGTTACATCTTCAATGAAACCTTCTTGACCAGATGATTTTCCAGTAGAACTATTGTACAAACTAATCGCTTGGTTAATTGAGCTTGCAATGATAGTTGCGCCAGAAGACATTGCGCCACCATTTGTAATAGCAGCATTATTGCTGAATTTTAAAAGTGTGCCATTGATTCTGAGTTCTGCTGTTGAGTTAGCAGCTACTGTAGTACCGTTGTATTTAGATGTACCTGGTGCAGAAACGATAGATGCTGTAGTCCCAGTAAATAGGTCTACCACGCCACCACCGGCAGCCGGTACTTCAATTTTAGAATTTGTTCCTTCAGAGCCGCTTTCTAACACGAGCTTACCAGCTGTATCAGCATATACATCAATGTGCTCAACATTAGCACCAGATGCGTCTATTGCTTCATTAATTTTTGTTTTAATCAAAGCAGCTGCTGCATTTTTGCTAGCCGCATCAGACATACTGTTGTTTAATACATTTTTCTCATCACTTGTCAATTTTGACCAGTCCACTTTTACTTCAGTACCATCAATAGTCAAAGTTTCTTCAACGAAGACAGGATTAGCACCAGATGTAACTTGGTTCATAGCACTACCAGCTGTAAGTTTTCCAGCAGATAATTTAGCAACAACTGAACCAGTCGTTGTGTCTGTACCTACTGTAGCACCGCCAACACTCTTAAGGCTACCATTAAGGAGTTTTTGAGTATTGAATTCAGTCGTTTCACCAATTCTGTCAACTTCAGCTTTTAATTGAGTTACTTCGTTTTGGATTGCTTCTCTATCTGCATCTGTGTTAGTACCCGTTGAAGATTGAACCGCAAGTTCTCTCATACGTTGAAGAATAGATTGAGATTCGTTAAGCGCACCTTCAGCTGTTTGAATTAAAGAAATACCATCTTGAGCATTTCTAGAAGCTTGAGATAAACCTCTAATCTGTCCTCTCATTTTTTCAGAGATTGAAAGACCAGCAGCATCATCGCCAGCTCTGTTGATTCTAAGACCAGAAGATAATTTTTCAATTGATTTAGCACCCTCGCCAGCATTAATTCCTAATTGTCTGTGGGTGTTCATAGCCATTAAGTTATTATTAATTCTCATAATACTTCCTCCTTGAAATTATATGTGTAGGTAAATTGGCATCCTTGCCATAAAGTCCAGCGAAGTCAACCTCGGCCGCAGTTCAATTCGCTTTCATTGAATATATCGGCAGATTAGTGATAGACTTTAGACATGTTGCACTTCTTTTTCAAATTATTTTAGATTTTTTAAAACATTTCCCTAGTAGTATACCTTGTATCTGGCAATACTAATTGGACTGCCTTCTTATTTTCTGCATTCACAATGATTGGGCTACGCAAATTAAAAGTCATACTGTCCATTGTCCCAGAAATTTTACAAATGGAGTAAACACCCGCTTGCTCTGGTGAGGTTAGTTCTAGTGACGATGCAATTTCATTTGGCAACTCAAACTCGTAATCTGGCCTTAAAAAGAATGGAATAGTCACAACAAACGCTAAATTTGAGTCTTCAGTAGACTGAAGCCACATGAATGGCACTGGATCTACTGTGTCATAATTATTTAAGATTACATAATTATGAGTATTTTCAAACCCTGGCAAACCTTCTTCAAAATGAATAATCTGATTTTCGTCAATCTGAATATCACCAAAATATGTCGTATTTAGTTGCATGTTAATCCTCCTTTCAAAATATACTCCAGTAAATACTATACCCCCACAACATAAAAAAACGCAAAATCAACTAATAATTTTGCGTTTTTTTATGCTGTGAAAATATCTTTACAATTACTCACTGGTTTTCTTTTTGCTGTTTATCAACTTTCGTATTGCTTGAACACCATTAACAGACTCTTGATTTTCACTTAATATTTTTTCATACACTTCTTTCCGATGCACCTCCACATCCTTTGGAGCTATGATACCTAATTTCACTTTGCCATCCGATGCCTCAAGTACCTTAATTTCTATATTGCCATTTATGATGAGGGATTCTTCTTTTTTTCTCGCTAATATTAACATTTTACCCCTCCTGTTTATTAAATATGAGGAACTTATATGAAAATTCCTCATTGAGAATTACTTGTTTGCCTTGATGTGTTTTAG
>JBGSUZ010000356.1:0-2123 GCA_041753235.1 Acidaminobacteraceae bacterium | reverse complement strand
ATATGCAGGCAGTCAAGTCCCCGTTCTGGACATTGAACTTTTCTTTGACACCTACATGACTCCTTACCAAGAAAGTCAAAAAGAGGACGTGCGTAAATACACAGACAAAATTTCAAAAGCCATGTCTATAGACGCCGGACTTCATGAACCGCCAGAGGTACGCATCGTATGGGGTTCACTAGACTTCAAGGGCGTCATTGTCAGAGCAACGCATACCTATACCATGTTTTTAGAATCTGGTAAGCCAGTCAGGGCAAAGGTTGCATTATCTATTATGGCAACTGAAACGCTGGAAGAACAACTTAAGAAAACGCCATTGGAGTCGCCAGACAGAACAAAACATAGACGCATTCACCAAAGTGAAGCCTTATGGATGCTTTCCAGTCAGGAATACAAAGACCCAAGACTCTGGAAAGAAATTGCGAAAGCCAATAAAATAGCCAATCCTCGACTCATCAAGCCGGGGCAGATTATCAAAATACCATCAATCGATTAAAGTCAGCCAGTGACTTCAGGAGGACCTATGGCATCTGTCAGTGACCTTGCGAAAAAATACAGGGAATTTGATGTCCCTACGCTTAAATTGAAAATTGACGGTTCTGAGGTTTCGCTCAAAGACCTGACAATCAAAAATGTCGAGGTTCATTTAAGTACGGGCATGGAAGCCAGCATGTGCTGCTTTGAAGTCTACGAAATATATGACTTAGACGCCCGCAGCTTCACTAAGAAGCATATGAGCTCATTCTTTCAATTGGGAAAGACTGTAGAGGTTTCTCTGGGCTACATTGAAACAACTATGGTATTCAAAGGCTATATAGAATCTGTAAGAGCCATTTTTGGCGATGAAGATTTTCCCCATTTATCAATTGAATGTTTAGACGTCAAAGGTCTTATGATGCACGGCATTAAGTCTACGGTATTTAATTTGACCACTTATACAGACGTGGTCAGTAAAGTCTTAGGCGCCTATGGCTCGTTAGCCAGCAGTAAAACTGTAGACACTTGTACAACCTTAAAACGAGAAATACAACAAAATAAAGAAACAGACTATGCCTTTATATGCCGGTTAGCCAAGAGTATTCATTACGAATTTTTTGTGTTAGCAGGAAAGGTTAATTTCAGAAAACCAACCTACAGCGACCAGAGCCCTGCAATTACCTTTGATTGGGGTGCGGTGCTCCTGTCATTTGAGCAATCTATGTCCCTTGCCAAATATGTCAGCAAGGTGACTGTTAAGGGGTATGATGACAACGAACACAAGGTGATTGAAAGCACGGCTTCATCATCGGTTAAGGTGGGCGGCGGTTCTAAAAAGCCGGATTCATTCTCTTCGACCATAGCGTCTTCTGCCATGGTGGTTATTGACTATGAAATTAACACCGTAGACGAGGCTAAGGTCAGAGCAGAAGCGGAGCTTGACAGTCGAAGTCTTAACTTTATAGTTGGAAGAGGCCGTTCTGTAGGACTACCTGAAATTGTACCGGGCAAGTATATAGAAATCAAAAACTTGGACCCAGGTGTGGACCAAAAATATTATGTAACAAGAGTAATTCATAAGTTCAACAATGGAGCGTATCATACTGAATTTGAAGCCGGGGTGAATCGACTATGAGCTTACTAGACATTTTTTCTGACTCAGAAGAGTCACTGCAGCATTTAATGACAGGCATGACGCTTGGAGTAGTTACCAATACGGAAGACCCAGACAATCTCGGGCGCATTAAAGTCAAATTTCTCCTTAGAGACAGCGCAGAGAATGAGTCAGGATGGGCTCGTGTTATTGTTCCATTTGCAGGCAGCAGTATGGGCATGTATATGATTCCAGATGTTGACGACGAAGTGGTGGTTGCATTTTTAGGCGGTCAGCTGGACAAACCTATTATATTAGGCGGCATATGGAGCAAGACAAAAAAACCGCCAAAAGATAATGAAAAGGGTAAGAACAACACGAAAATGATCAAAACAAGAAGTGGTCATACCATCAGTTTAAGCGATGAAGACGGTAAAGAGAAAATTGAAATTAAGTCGTCAAAGGGGATTTGTATGACCCTTGATGATGAAAACGAGAAGATTGAAATTAAGGACTCAGGTGGCAGCAATAAGGTTACCATAGACAGCAAGGC
>JBGSUZ010000355.1:0-7196 GCA_041753235.1 Acidaminobacteraceae bacterium | reverse complement strand
GGTCGTCGGTTCAATGTGGGTGAAGCTTACGGTTGGGGCGCTGTTACTAACTGTGGTTATTTGAAAACTTTTTTGTTTCTTAATAACTGGGTTACTGCTGTCATAGGCGGTCACTACAAAGCTGTAGGTTTTGTCTGCTAGAGGTACGCCGTTGATGGTTCTTGGAATGTTGAAGCTCACGTCATTCCAGTCTCGTTCTGGATAGTTCTCAGTTCTTACATTGCCCTGCTCATTGCTCAGGGTAACTTTACTGAATATTGGCGTCTGACCGTCATACATTTGAATTTCCAAATGGTGCGCCAGTGGGTAGCTTGTCCAGAGGTCGTGGAAGACCACGTTGTTGCCTGTCTGGAACTTGGTTAGGCTGTGCTCTGGATTCTCTGGTTTTAGCTTGGCATCTAGTAATAGGTTCATGCCCGCCACTATCTGGTCTGTGACTGGGTCGCTCCACTCGCCTTCTACGTCTTTCACTCGGTAGCTGACAATGTACGTTTCGCCTGTTTCCAGCACCTTGGTCATACTGGTGTTCAGTGGCCCTCTTGAGATTTCCCATGCATCGGCATAGAGTTTTTTAATGCCCCATTCGACTTCTGTTATGCCTCTAAGGGGTTGAGAAATGTGGTCGAGGTCTTTGGAATTGCTTTCTTTAGCAGTTAGTATAAATGGTGCTGCCTGTGTCATGCTCAGTTTCATACTGGCGATTGGTTTTCTGTGGACTAGGACCGTAAGGGTTGTGTCGTCTTTATTCCAAAGTCTGTAGTCGCTGAAACGGTCATCGGTTGAAGGGTTATCTCTCACTTTAGGATGTAAAACATATTCGCCTGTTTTGGTCATTATGCCGTCCCAATTAGATATTCGTTTTCCGTTGTTAGGGTCTGTGCCAATTGGATTTTCTAGGGCATTTTGGTTATGTTCAATCGCAATGGCTGAATCGTAAAGAACATCGCCTTCTGAGTCATAATAGAACGTGTCATATGACAGCTTTTCACCTAAAAGCAGTTTATACCTTAGGTCGTATTTCAGGTAGTCATAGTCTGCTCTAAGTCGTGTTCCAAACTCACCAAAACTACCGTTGATTCGGTTGGCTGAGCTTTGGTTGAGTAACTTTCTCATACTCATGGCATTGACGACTGGCTGGGCTAAAGTGCGTGGGTCTTTGACTAGGTTGGTCATGTTTTGTGGGGTAAGCACTGGAGCACCGCTGAATATTCTGCCGCTCAACAACTTTCCGTCATGGGTTACGACAACTAGGTAAAGCCAGTCGGTATACCCTTCATTTTGCACCTTATAGATGTTGAATTTATCTATATTCAATCCCTGTGTTACCTGAGTCATGCCAAGGTTTCCGTTTGCATCCCAGCAGCCGTTGGTCTTCCATATGTCCCCTTCTGGACTCATGAAATAGGAAGTGTTGCTACTGTCTGTGTCCACATACTTTTTGATGGTACTGTTCCAGTAGTAATAGAAGCTGTCAAAGTTTCTTCTGCCTGCATTCGGAATTACAATCGGTCTGAATCCGTTAGGCAAATTTGCCATGTGCATGACGGTGCAACTATAATACTTGTCTCGTTTATGATATTCTATGGTCAACCGCTTAGCTATACCCTTTGATGTAATCATATCGATTGTTTCGTTCGCAGTTTTTTGAGTGTCATAACTTGAACCTTTATTAGGTTGTTCTCCAGTTCTTCGTACTGGGCCTGTATCGTAGCGGACTGCATTCTTTACAAGTCCGTCCACCCACGTTTCACCAATTCTATAATATAAATCACTGTTGCCTTTCGAACCGGTGTACACTTCTTGCCACTGCCAAATGATACGTGCTTTATTGAGACTTTTATAATTGATAATGGCTATAGTTTTGAATGGGCCATACTCAGAGTAACTTCCTGCTAATACAAACTCACAGTTCTCGGCTTCTTTAACAGCTCCGTCTAATGTTTTATCGAAAATATAAGTGTCTGGGACATCGTATCGATACAAGTCGCCATTGCGTATGAAGTATGCTTTTCTTTCATTTTTACCGCTTCTCCAAGTGTTAAAAAATTCGATTTTTTTTGCGATATTGTAACCCATCGGAACATCATGTTTATAATAATCATCGTCGTCATCATACCCTTCTACAGTTACGACATTTTGATTATTATAAGTATTCATGATATTCATTGATTCATCATGATTCGGCTGATTTGGTTGCATATCAAAGTCAAATGCGACCGAAGCGATATTGGCATAGATATCATATTGATCACTACTACCAAACTCTTTCCACTTTGCATAAGTTTTAAACTCGTTTTTATTGTCTCTAAATGAGTAATTTTGTAAGACGGCAGGATAATTGGCATCCTTATAGCTATCTAGCTTATACGTCTTTCCATCCTCGGTTTTGAATGCTAGACCAATCGGTTCAGAGATAGGTCGGAGATTATTAGCCCACTCATTTGTGTAATAATTATTGCCCGTAGGTTTAGGTGGTATTGGTGTGGTCGTATCGTTAATAAACTCTGCGTTTTGAACGGCAATCCCACCAAATTGACTTGCCATATCAAAGCCGTTTATGGCACTTATTACTACGTTATTTTTTTTAATATAGTCTGCAAATTGTTGGTTGAGGGTTGTCAGGCTATCTCCCGTTTTCATGACGAATATCATTTGTCTGTCTGACCCGTCTCTGTAGCTTACATTGGTTCTTAGCGAATCTAAATTCATTGTATAAAGCGCAATGTCTTTATATTCTACAATGCCTTCTTTTACAAAGTTGTTGTCCATATATACATTTATATCTCGAATGTTACGCCGCTTTTCTAAGCCGTTATCATACGGATTGCTGTAAGCAAGTTCGTTATAAATATATTTAGTGCCATTTTTTTGATAAGGGTCAGAACCCGCTTTAATGTCAAACCAAAGCGCATCATTGACATACGTACCGCTAGGTGGGTTTGGTACTGGTTCTGACTTTGTGCTGTACATAACTGGAATTGGACTGTAGGACGGTAAATATTCCGTTTCAAGTTGCGTTCTTTCTTCCCACGCAAAGCGGTCATTCATTCGACTGATTTGATTTTGTATACTACTATTTTGTGTAAATTCACAAGTATAATCAATGTGCAAATATCTTGTATACTTATAGATTGGTGATTTTACACTCCCATTTCTCACTTTGTCAGTAAACACCTGTACGTTAATGTCTACACCCTTTTCAAAGAGGTCTTTGGTGAGTAGGTCTAGTTCGGTTTTAAGGGCTGAGTAGTCGGCGCCTTGGTAGTCGGTCACAAGGACTAGGTCTAGTTTTTTGCGGTCGGCTATCATACTGGTGATTGGGGCTACATTTAAGACCTCAGTTTGTTTTTCTTCGAGCGGTTGCGTGTCGCTGTTAGATTTTAAGGTATCCGTTACTGGATTCCAGAAGGGGGATGCATTGCTGTCATTGGCCTCTTCTACTTCTACACGAAATTCGTAATACCCTACATTTGGGGTTTTATATTCAATCATGTCGTCAGTGCCTTCATAAAGCAATGTCCACACCTCATTTGAGGTTTGTTTGTCGTTGTTTGAATCGTAGCGCACATAGTATTTTCGTTTGCCAATTCGGTCGCCGTCTGGAGAATATGACTCATCCCAAAGTTTGATTGTAGTTCTTTGAGCATCTTCAAAGATTCTTATGGTTTTATTCGGCACAGATAATTTTGAAATTGGCGGTGTATCTGGTGCAATTGTAATAATGCCATAAACCTGTTTACTCGCTGTTCTGTGCGTTTCGCCCGACATAGTGCATGTGCTGTGGACGTCCATCCAAACTTCGTAGCGGCCTAGCTGTTTGAAGTCAACATTGGGGTTTGCGCCTTCTACAATGAGTGTATTTCCAGCGACTTTGCTTGGTACATGGGGCTTAATGACGCTGAGGGGCTGTCCTTCCATCGGCTTAATGGTCCACGTTACTTTATCGATTGGATAATATTCAGTGCCAGTGGATTCGGTCGAATCTAATTGTATGGTTCTATTAACTTTGTAGACACCTCGCGTTTTAAAAACGGGTTCAATAGGGTGCTTCACCATCGTTTTAGCTTTTGCGGCAGCAGTTTTTCCAGCTGCATCTGTGACAGTGAGTTCTGTGGTTTCTGACCAATCGTTATTTGCGGAATGATCAAAACTTAAGAAGCTTCCCTCTTTTTCTTTCAGGCTGTCATGAATCACTTTAAAATTCGACGCCAAATCAAATGCATAATCTGTAATGCCGCCGTTTGCCGATTTTCCTTCTCCGTAAACCGTACAGCGCTGCCCTGCTCTAATGCTTCCAGGAGCGTATACCTCAGCTTCCGGAAGTGCCTCTTTTTCAGGTGGTGGTTGGCTAAAACTTAGTGACACATTATGAGTTATGTCATATTGCTTACCGTGAACATCGGTTAGAAGCTCTTTAATCTCGATTTTATTGTCTTTGGCATATTTTACAGCATTGGCGCTAGTGATGGTGAAGGCACTGTCCTTGGTATAGCCAAAGTAATGCCAGTCATTTTTTTCATAATCTTTTATGAACCAATTGTAAGTTTTGACCTGATTATCCTCTGGAATAATAGATTGATCAATGAAGGTTAACGGTATGTCTGAGACCGTTTTTTCAGTGGCTAGACTTATATAACGCTCTGTCTTGTCCTCGCTGTTGTGCATGATTCTAAACTCTGGTGTTGGAACATGAGGATCAAGCACCCGCACCTTAAGATTGGCACTCGCGGATGGGGTTATGATGCTCATGAGTTGGTAACGCACTTGGGGTTCAGAAGTTCCTGTGGCTTTTATGGTTGTGTAGTTGTTGCTGTAGTCTTTGGGGTTTAAGGGGTATTCGAAAACGCTGTAGACGTCATTAACATTTGTTTTTGATGTTACTGGAACGACGTTGTTTTTGTTGCCGTTGGCAAGTTTATTTTTTACGGATTCGATGAATTTGTGTTCTTTGTCCCTATAACCGATTAAATTCATATTAATGTTAGCCGAAACTTTAACATATACTTTGACTGATGTTGCGTTTGGTAGGATATCTTTTGCCGTGATAGGCTGTGTACAAGCCTTATCGTCGAAAAAACTCACTTCGCATTTGGGCTTAAACTCCTTGCCATAACTTTCAACGGTAAATGTATTGTACGATGTCACTTTAGTGTTTGTAACCGTGCTAAGCCCCTTATACACTGTTCGAACGGAACCACGTTCGCCTAGAGAGGATTCAACTTGCATTAATAAATAATCTTTGTAAGCGTCAGTATTATCTGATTTTACACTGGGTTTTAAGACCTGCTTTAATGTAAGGTTTCTGGTGTTTTTGTCTCCTGTTGAATCTTCGGATACATAGGGGGAGTTGGCAATCATGTGTTCTTTAATATCGCTATCCACTTTAATCCATGATGATTTAGCATCTGGGATAATTTGATACGCGTAATTCTCAATTTGAGCAGGGTCACGCCAACCAGCTTTGCCATTGGTATAGAAATCGTTTGTTACTTCCTTTCCCATAAAATTATAGCCCAAATACTGAAACTCACCATTTTTCGCATATGCCCCATCTTTTCCAAACCCTGCGGCTGTAAGGTGGCTCCAGTTATAGACCACTATTCCATGGTTCCTAAGAGGCGCAATCGCCACATACATGCCTAGTTTATTTTGAAGGGGAATACCTTGAATAAATAATTTGTCTAATAGGGCTTTGTCTGACTCAGAAAGTATTGATTTGCCTTCCTTGTCCTTATCATCCCAGCCTTTATACTGGTATTTTGTGACTACATAACCATAACTGTGAAAACTGCTGTCTGTTAGTGGGGGCAATAGTCCAAATATCATAAAGAACATTAATAGCATTGCGGTAGCTCGCTTCAAACAATCACCTTCTATCTAAGTGTAGCGGTTAAACTTGGCGCAACAAATTCTTCATCTGAAAAATATAGCTGTATGCCGTTTACCGTTACACTTTTACTCTTGCTTTTAGTAGGTTCATCTTTGCCTTTAGCATAATCCTTATAGAGATTAAAAATCGTTAAACCATCTTTTTCACCGTAAAGCCTAACCAGCCATTGCTTAATAATAAATCCATCTTCAACGAAATAATCATCATCCACAACACTTATTCTGACTTTAGGTGCAAATTTAATTTTTAATGATTTTTGTTCAACATCAGGCCTTTTATAGATGGAAATATAACATTCAGTAATGTTTTTATATGATGTCGGTTGGATTCCGAAGTAATAATTATCATCATTATCTAAAAAGTAGAAATACTTCCCTTGCTCCATAGTCCCCTGTGTACTATATTTAGCAAGGTCATAAGCCATGCGATTAAAGTTTGGAACATGCATGTCGTAGTGTTTTTGAGCTTTGCCATCGTTCCTATTACCTATATTAATAAACATTAACTCACCATCATACGGAAGGTAGCTACCACCCGTTTGCGTAAGCTGCATTTCCTGTTTGTTATTAATATTCCCTACGGCAACACAAAATGCATTATTATAACTTTCAACTTGTTCATTCGCCACTTTAGTCGTCGCATCCTCAAACGCCTGATCCGACCACCAATTAATCCATTTACCATCCTTCATAAATGCTTTCTCAGTGTAGTCAATATCACCACTATTCAAAGTGCCGTCTGCTTTTTTTTCAATCACAACCGTTCGTTTATCCACTTGTTCTTGGTACTTCGCAATAAACCAGTTGATAATCTCCCCGTAGTCCTTGGTGTTCTTACTAATGGTCAGTTTATCGCGCATGGACTTGTCCATTAATTTCGTAATGAGTACCGCCGCTTCCGCTCTTGTCAGTGGATTCTTCGGTTCAAAGTTGCCATTACTACCTTTAATAATGCCTAGTTGATAGGCCTTTAAAACGGCATCACGGTTTACATCGTTTACAATGTTATAGTCTTTAAATTTGTATTCTAGCCCGTGGTCAGCTGTAACCTCTTCACCCATAAGTGTCAGCGCTCTGTCCACCACTTGCACAGCGAGTTCCCTTGGCATGTCACGGCCTTCGTACTGAGGCACTTCATCGCTTCCAGCGTCTTTAATTAAGCCAATTTCAGCGGCTTTTTCAAGGTAAGGCGTATAGTACTTCTGCCCCTCACCAGCTGTTAAGTCCTTAAATTCTGGCTTAACCACTTTTAGCGCCATAATCAAAAAATCTTCTGTCTTAAGCGTACTATCTGGTTTGAAATAACC